>JAJNBR010000092.1 GCA_021156265.1 Flavipsychrobacter sp. | reverse complement strand
TAATAGAAATTATTTGCGATTAACAATAAATTTTAAGGACTGCAAAGCTAACAAAAAAGATGAGTATTGTAAAGAGTTTTATTAAAAATATATTATCGTAATATCATTATTCCTCTTCAACAACGGGTACAGGTACCGGTTTGACCTTCTTAAACCCGTTCAAATATATTTGGAAACCAAAATTCAGTGATGGCATAAACGACAGCGTTTCTATGTGTCTATTCGCGATACCGCGGAAAAGGAGACTGGTCTCCAGAGCGACGTTTTGGTTTAGAAAATGAGTTACACCGGGTCCTGCTGCGAAAGTGGTCATAGTAAACCTATCGTTCACCGATGGCGTATTAAAAATTCTGTGCTGCATAGTTGAGTACCGTAAAATCGTGGGATTTACCCAGGCCCAGATTAAGAGCTGTACCTATCACCAGGTTATCAGCCACAAAATAGCCAACACGGGGATTTATCGTCAGACTAACGTAGTCAACGGCGGAGCCCCCCTTAACTATACCAGCGGAAATATCAGCCAGGCTTACACCAACCATGATTTTTCCCTTTTCTGTTTGCGCCAGGGCGGGCAGGGAGGCCACGAGCAGAGCGGATAGTAGTATATGTTTCATTTTGTGTGATTTATAGGCTAAAAGAAATATATCTAAAGTTAATAAAAACTTATTGTTTATCTCTTACCAAATGGCATACCGCCACCCATACCCGGCATACCCATGCCCGGCATCATGCCTTTCATCTTGCCCATCTGCCCCATCATCTGGCGCATTTGTTCAAACTGCTTCATGAAGGCGTTCACTTCGGCTATGTCTTTACCTGCACCTTTAGCTATACGTTTGCGGCGTGCACCGTCGATCTCATCGGGGTTAGCACGTTCGTAAGGAGTCATGGAGTTGATGATGGCCTCGATACCCTTAAATGCATCGTCTGAGATATCTATATCCTTGATGGCTTTACCGATACCCGGTATCATAGCTAGCAGGTCTTTGATATTACCCATCTTCTTGATCTGGCCCAGCTGCTCTTTGAAATCTTCAAAGTCGAACTTGTTGGCGCGGATCTTCTTTTCCAGCTTCTTAGCTTGTACTTCGTCATATTGAGCCTGCGCACGCTCTACCAGGGTGGTGATATCACCCATACCCAGGATACGCTGCGCCATACGCTCAGGATAGAATACATCCAGCGTATCGAGCTTCTCGCCCATGCTCACGAACTTAATTGGCTTATCTACTGTGTACTTGATAGACAGGGCCGCACCACCGCGGGTATCACCATCCAGCTTGGTCAGTACCACGCCGGTAAAATCCAGGCGGTCGTTGAAGGCTTTGGCAGTATTTACCGCATCCTGGCCGGTCATAGAGTCTACTACAAACAGGATCTCATGTGGCTGCACTGCTTTTTTCACATTAGCCACTTCGGTCATCATGGCCTCGTCAATAGCCAAACGGCCTGCAGTATCTATGATAACTATGTTGTTGCCGTTCTTTTTCGCTTCAGCGATAGCATTTTGGGCAATAGAGACCGCGTCTTTATTATCGGGTTCAATATGTACGGGAACTTTGATCTGCTCACCCAGTACGCGCAGCTGCTCCATGGCCGCAGGGCGGTAGATATCGGCAGCTACCAGCAAGGGGTTGCGGCCCTTCTTGCTTTTCAGGAAGTTGGCCAGCTTACCGCTGAAGGTGGTTTTACCCGAGCCCTGCAGACCGGCAATAAGGATGACCGTAGGCTTGCCGCTCAGGTCGATCTCTGCTTCCGTACCGCCCATCAGCTCGGCTAGCTCGTCTTTCACGATCTTCACCATCAGCTGGCCGGGAGACACGGCTGTCAACACCTTTTCACCTGTTGCCTTGTCTTTTACCTTGTCGGTAAATTCCTTAGCTATTTTATAGTTTACGTCGGCGTCAACCAGGGCGCGACGGATATCTTTGATCGTAGCCGCTACGTTGATCTCATTTATACGGCCCTCGCCTTTAAGCTGCTTGAACGCGGCATCTAACCGCTCACTAAGATTCTCGAACATATTCAATTCCTTTATAAAGGGATGGCAAAGTTAATCAAAATACGGAAGGGTTAAAAGCCCCGTTTTGCCCGATTCCCCATCCACCCTGACACTCCGTCTTGCACCTCGCTAAGTTTTATTTAACACATTTCTACATTCTTTTGACAAAACCTTCACAGGGTCCACCCCTAATTTGCCCGTCTTTAAGATGTGCGGACGGGTTGTGAGAGATCGAAATAGACACCAAATCAACCAATATATATGACCACCACACGATCAACATTCTCGCTAAAGGCAAGCTGCCTGTCGGTGATGATGCTTGCAGGCACTGCTGCATTCGCCCAGCCTCACACCAAAGTGTTCATCACCTCTACCAGCCCAAAGGCCTTGAAGGTGGCTAAAAAAGAGCTAGCGCAAAAGCCCTACCTGGCAATAACCGACAACCGCGACGAGGCGGATGTAGTGATGGACTTGCAGGTTAAGCGCATCTGGTGGAACGACCGCAAGGCTCATGCCGTGCTGACCGATGCTAAAAGCGGGCAAAGCCTCCACCAGACCGAACCGGTCACTACCCTCACCCGGTTCACCTTCCGGCCTAAACATGGTGTGGTGAAAAAGCTGATACGCAAGCGGATAACACCGTACTACACACAACAAACCACCTGATCTTTGAAGAGCTACTACGGTAGCTCTTTTTTGTTGCCACCGCTGGCTAACGAGGCAACAAACAATCCCGTGTAATCCGCATCGGCTCTGTGTTTTCTGCGCAATTTGTTACAGTTTGTAGCCGGTTTTCAACGACTACATTCCGAGGCCCACCACGGGGCAATTGGTTACCTCGCATATTTGCCTTGCCATTTGCACCTATCACTGCAAATATACAACAAAATATACATTTTATTGAACATGACATAAAAAGAAAAAGAGGATAGCATTTGCTGCCGTCCTCTTTTTGGTTGTTACTTATTTGGTATTCAGAAATCTTCTAAGTCTTCAATTCGTCTTACAGTTCAAATGTTCCTGAACCATTCTTCACAACCTTGCGCTACATAGTAAAAAACACTGTGCCAGCTACAGGTAATTGATTCTTAGCGTTCTGTTAAAGCACTAAGGCGCTGCCGGTTCTTTAATACGTAACGTTTCCGCTCCCAACACCTTAGGGCTGGTTGTCTTCACTGGGTAGCTTGCTCTTTGTCGCGGTGCGTTTTAACAGCCACTGATCATCTGCATCAATATCGCAGCCTGTACCAAATATGAGCCGGTTGCGAGCGTCATCATAGTGCGGTCGTTGAGCAACTGTAATTCCACACATTACTAAAAAAAGTGCATCTACTTGTAAAGATTCGGCATCTCGGTGTTTACAGCAACCCCGTCAATTTTGTGGGATACGATGCTTCGATAACAGGAGGTGCTGAAAGGTACCTTATTACAAGGATGAGATAATACATTTTTATAATTGCCATCAAGCATGATGTCGGACAACCGGTAAGTTCTGTTGCTCACCGGAATAAAAATTTCAACATCATCAGCTGTGTTGCCATCCGGCACCTGCCGCAAATAAAACAGCCCGCACAGACGGATGCTATCTGTCGGTTTACTGATATCATTGGATACGGCGTAGTAGGATGAGAGACTTGTAGGTTTGGCTGTACTATCCAAAATATATTGCTGCTCCCCGGTTTTCTGGCTAAAATTGCTTCCAGGTTTATACCATCTCAGCGATATGGTGTCCAATTCGGCATAAGAATATCCGTGCATATTGATAGTATTCAAATCTCGTCCGCAATGAATATCGGTCGTACACTCTTGTGCACAGGACTCCAGGAAAAGAATAACGATGAGACCACTAAGATATTTCATAGAAGGTTCGGTTATAACAAGATGGTGGCAATAAATATACCAAATCTGCCTTCGTAAAAGTAGATGACAATTTAATTACCATTTCTCAAATCTTTGCCTTGCAGTAGGGTAAAGCGTGAATCTTGTTCATTAAAAAAAGCCGGGATGCTTCTATCCCGGCTTTGGCCCATAATACCACCTATGCTTACCTATTCTTAACAAGAAATAAGACAGCCCGGCAATGCTAGTTGGTTTGCACCATTAAGGATTTTTAGGAATTGATCTGCTTAGATATTCGTTAATACCGTAAACTACTCAAACAACTCCTCCCCGTCCCGCACCAATTTCTCTCCCCTGAAAAATCCGCCGAGGGAGCCCTCCACGGTACTATACTTAGCTTTAACATCGACTGAACCCTCCTCTTCAAGGTTGATAACCTTCACGCCGGCGAAACGCTCCTCACCCCTCGCGTAATACGTTTGGTAGATCACATACCGAAAGCCGTTATTATCGAAGTACAGGTAATTGAGGTCCATTCCTTCGTTTTTAATACCGCCTCCGCGAAGCAGGAAGGAATAACTGAACTTTTTCCAGCTGTTGCGGTCTTTCGTTGGGTATTCAAATTCCAACTTATGTTTACTGCCGAAGCGATATACGAGATAAGCGTTTTGGGTTTCTCTTGCCACCATTACCTTCTTGCCGTTAGTCGTCTCGAAACTGTAGATAACTTCTTCGTTCGGTAGCAGGTAAATATCCTGTGCATGTGCGACAAAGCCGAAGAGCGATAATATTGAAATCAGAAACCATTTCATATTACAATTTACGAAAGGAACAGCATTTGCTTACACGAAAAAGAGGACCACACGGATGCGTCCTCTTTTATGATTGCTAATTATTTGGTTTCAGAGATTTCTAAAGTCTTTCATTCATCTGTTCGTCGTTGCATCCTGAACCATTCTTCACAACCTTGCATTAGAGATGTAAAAAGAACCGTGCCACATGTCTTTTCACAAGCCCACGTCTTAAAATAGTTTACATTTAGAAATGAACACGAGGTCGAAAGAGTATTTTAAAAGGAAAAGAGCTTATAATGGGGTTATCCATTTCACCGATCTTAAAAGCCTGCTGAAAGCAGAATTCTATTCGTCAAACAATATCCTGGTAAAAAGAGACATTTTGAAAATGTACCATTCGCTGTCGCATCCCGGAACGGATTTTTCGCTGGCTGGGAAAGACGAATGAGGGAAACTGGTGCCCGTAGCTTTACCCTATTACTTTTTAGTTTTGGTACCCAGGCCGGTAAACCAGTATATAGAGAATATTGTCAGTAAGGTAATAACTATCACTGCGGTATTCAGAAGAAGCGATGCACTTACTGCAAGAAGAACATTTGTTATTAGTATCATAAAGCGGTGTGTTTTAGTTTGGCAATTGCATTGGCAAGTACTACTGCAATATATCAATAATTTTCCAATAAATTGTAATTATTATTTCTCGTCTGCTTACATTTAACAACATCTGCAGAAAGAAAAGAGGACCACACGGATGCGTCCTCTTTTATAGTTGCTAATTATTTGGTTTCAGAGATTTCTATAGTCTTTTGTTCATCTGTTCTTCGTTTGGATCCTGAACCATTCTTCACAACCTTGCATTAGAGATGTAAAAAGAACCGTGCCAGCTCTGCTGTTTTGCCGGCAGCACCCTTCCAGGTCGTAAACTCTTTATCTTTTATTTAACAGCGAAGGGACGTCACCTTTTGCGGTTGCAGGCATAAATAAGTATAAAACCAACCATTTATGCGCTACCTGGTCACACCATCTATTGCAGCGCTACTGCTGCTCGCAGCTTGCAATGCAAGCCAGTCTTCAAAAGAATACGCTGCCGCCGCCGCCGACAGCACCGGGTTTGCCGATGATATTACGTCTATGCATTCTTCGTCACGAAAAATAGCCCGCAGTGCCGATATTCGCTGCCGCGTGCGCAATGTGCAGGACGCTACACTGGCCCTGGAAACTACAGTGACCCAACTTGGGGGGCTGGTGACTCAAAGCACCATTGAGAGTCCCGCTATAGAGCAACGCACCCTGAGTTATAAACCCGACTCGCTGAAGCAGGTAATATCGTACACCCCCATTGCCCACCTGGTGCTGCGCGTGCCTGCGTATCATCTCGACTCTTTGCTGCACCTCTTGCCGCAGGTAACCGAATTTACAGAATACCGCGACCTGCGGCAAGACGACAAAACGCTGGCCTACCTGGCAAACGCATTGAGAAATGAAGCACTGCGGCCCGCACAACTTAAAAGTAAAATAGCAGATACAGGTATCAACACCCTGCAGGCCGTAGACCGCAGGATAGACAACCTGCAGATACTGGACGATGTGCACTATGCAACCGTTTCTATAGAGCTGGCGCAGCCGGCACAGGTATACACCACCACGATAATAAACACCGACTATGCGGCTACCGAACCGTTTGGCAGGCAACTGGCCAACAGCCTGTACAATGGATGGGCTGCATTGCAGAGCCTGTTTGTGGCGCTTGTGGCCGTGTGGCCTTTGTGGCTGATGATAGCAACAGGATGGTGGTTGTATGTGACCAGGAAAAGGAAACAAGCTGTGCGAGGGGCATAGCCAGGCGGAGAAACCGCCTTGCTTACAGTGCGGAAAATCATTATTTCCTACCGAGAAAATCCTTGCCTTTCGTAAAGGATGAATAGGATCCGGTGTAACTGGTCCTGTAATCGATACTATCCTTAAATATATCGATATTGGTTCCTCCATGGACGGGTGAACCTATTGGTATTCGGTAGTGCCGCTGGCCGGGTATGTATTGACAAGACTCCAACCAGTTGGCGGGCTCTATGTTTATCGTAAAAGAGTCCTTTCCGGTCTTGGCCACCACACACGTGGTGGTGTACAGACTGTCTACCTGCGTTACCAAATACGTCTGGTTCTTGACCGAGTCGAATTTTGGATACGTATGCCATATGCGTAACTGACCGTTGTACGTCCCAATAATGGAGTCACGGCCATCGACCGGCGCGGGTGCAGGGATCGGGGTCTTGTCAGGGTCGCGGTTGCACGATAACAGTACCAGGACTAAAACGATAAGGGATCTCATAGAGGTTGCGGTTTTTAGTATTGGTAGCAATAAAGATACCAAATTCGAAAAATGCTTATACGGCTCTATCGCAGGGAAGTCATTACCACGCCGGCCTCCGGCAACCCGAAGACGAAAGAGATTCAACGGAAGGTCTTCCTTAGAGCAGAATGACGGTACTGATGGGCTTTTCCAATATCTGCCAGCCCTTTCTTATCTTGCAGGCTCATTTAACCGAGACTTCTAAGAATGGATTTTAAGCGATACCTGGTAACTGCCGCCCTGCCCTATGCCAATGGCCCTGTGCATATTGGTCACCTGGCAGGCTGTTATTTACCATCTGATATATATGTTCGTTACCTGCGCGCCCAGAAAAGGGACGTAAAATTCGTGTGTGGCAGCGATGAACACGGCGTGCCCATCACCATCCGCGCCATGAAGGAGGGCATTACCCCCCAGCAGGTAGTAGATAAGTACAACGCCATCATCAAAGACAGCTTTGAGCAGATGGGTATCAGCTTTGATATTTACAGCCGCACCAGCAATAAGATACACCACGAGACCAGCCAGGCCATTTTCAAAAAACTGTACGACGACGGCGTATTTGAAGAGCGCGAAAGTGAGCAGTATTACGACGAAGAAAAACAGGTTTTCCTGGCCGACAGGTATATAGTAGGCACCTGCCCTGTGTGCAGCAACCCCGGCGCCTATGGCGACCAGTGTGAGAAATGCGGCAGCAGCCTGAGCCCCGAGCAACTGATCAACCCGCGCAGTGCACTGAGCAGCGCCACGCCGGTAAAACGTAAAACAAAACACTGGTACTTCCCATTGAATAAATACGAAGGCTGGCTGAAGGAGTGGATCGTTGACGGAAAAAAGGATCAGTGGAAACCTAACGTGTACGGCCAGTGCAAAAGCTGGATAGACAGCGGCCTGCAGCCCCGCGCCATGACCCGCGACAGCAACTGGGGTGTACCCGTGCCGCTGCCCGACGCCGATGGCAAAGTGCTGTATGTATGGTTTGATGCCCCGATTGGCTACATCAGCGCCACCAAAGAGCTGACGCCAATGTGGGCCGACTACTGGCAAAAAGAAGACACCAAGCTGGTGCACTTCATTGGCAAGGATAATATCGTGTTCCACTGTATCATCTTCCCGGCTATACTGCATGCGCACGGAAGCTATGTAGTGCCAGAGAACGTTCCGGCCAACGAGTTCCTGAACATAGAAGGCGACAAAGTGAGCACCAGCCGCAACTGGGCGGTGTGGGTAGATGAATATGTAAAGGATTTCCCCGACCAGCAGGATGTGTTGCGCTATGTACTGTGCCGCAACGCACCTGAGACAAAGGATAACGATTTTACCTGGAAGGATTTCCAGGATTGTAATAACAGTGAGCTGGTAGCTGTATTCGGCAACTTTGTGAACAGGGCTTTTGTACTGATGCACAAACTGTGCAACGGTAAAGTGCCAAAGCTGCATGAAGACATTTTAGACGATACCGACCGTGCAATTATTGAAGCCATAAAGGACTCGAAGAACCTCGTAGAGTCGAACATAGAGAACTACAAATTCCGCGATGCATTGTTTGATGTAATGGACCTTGCCCGCAAAGGCAACAAATACATGCAGGATAAACAGCCATGGATAGTTGCTAAGAACGTTGAAGCCAATCCTGACGATCAGAAGCTGATAGACAACTGCCTGCATATTTGCCTGCAGCTGTCAGCTAACCTATCGATACTGATCAATCCGTTCCTCCCGTTCACGGCAAAGAAGATGTGTCATATGATGAAGGTGGTAGAACGCATGCTGGACTGGGAAAATGCCGGCAAGCTGGACCTGCTTAAAGTAGGCTACCCACTACGTGCACCCGAGCTGCTGTTCAAAAAAGTGGAGGACGAACAAGTGACCGCGCAGGTAGAAAAACTAAAGAACAACTTAAAACAAAGCGCCATGGAGCAAGCTGCCCAACAACCCCAGAATACAAGTACAGAAGAAGCTAACACCTTCCCAGCAACGCAGAAGCCGGAGATAACAATAGACGATTTTAATAAGATAGATCTGCGGGTGGGTACTATCCTGCATGCTGAAAAAGTAGAAAAAGCCGATAAGCTGCTGAAGCTGGAAATAGACCTGGGTTATGAAAAGCGCACAGTGCTTTCGGGTATCGCTATGCATTTCAAGCCCGAAGATATCATCGGCAAGCAGGTGACTGTTGTTGCTAACCTTGCCCCGCGCAAGATGCGTGGCATCGAGAGCAAAGGCATGATCCTAATGGCCGAGAACGCCGAAGGCAAACTGGTATTTGCCAGCCCGGTTGAAGTGACAGATAATGGGGCAGGCGTTAAGTAATGATTAAATCATACATCACACATCAAAGACCATAAATGAATAAGAAAACTCTGTGGTGGGTCATTGGCGGATTTGTGGCGTTGCTGATCATACTGATCATCGTTGGTAAAACAAGGGGTGACAAGGGTACCAAGGTAGCTGTTGAAAAAGTAGCCCTGCATACCATCACCGAAACCGTGACTGCCAGCGGCAAGATCTATCCTGAAACAGAGGTGAAGCTCAGTCCCGAGGTGAGTGGTGAGATCATTGAGCTGACCATAAAAGAAGGTGACAGCGTTCGCAAAGGACAGCTGCTGGTCCGCATCAATCCGAACATTTACGGCTCAGTGGTAAACCAGGCCGAAGCGCAGGTAGAAGAAACGCGCGCACGCGTAAATAATGCCCGGGAGATAGCGGCCCAATCAAAAGCGCAGTACGAACAGGCATCAGCCAATTACAACAGGAACAAAAAACTCTATGCTGAAAAAGTAATATCAGCGATGGAGTTTGAGCAGGCGGAAGCACAGTATTTGAGCGCAAAGGCCAGCTATGACGCCGCACAAGCTAATATCTCGGGTGGACAATACAGTGTGCAGGGCGCATCGGCGGGCCTGAGCCAGGCAAGAGAAAATCTCAGGAGGACCACCATATTCGCTCCAACATCGGGCATCATCTCGCAACTGAACGTAAAGCTTGGTGAGCGCGTGGTAGGTACCGCGCAGATGGCAGGTACGGACATGCTGACCATTGCAGACATGGGACGTATAGAGGTGCGTGTGGATGTAAGCGAAACGGATATAGCTAAAGTGAAGATCAACGACACGACGTTGATAGAAGCGGACGCCTACCGAAACAGGAAATTCAAGGGTGTGGTATCTAAGATCAGCGTGTCGAGCAAAGGCGCGGCTGCGCAGATGAGCACCGACCAGGTGACGAACTATACGGTGCACATCCTTATCATCTCCAATACCTATGCCGACCTGGAAACTAATCTGAATTACGG
>JAJNBR010000091.1 GCA_021156265.1 Flavipsychrobacter sp. | reverse complement strand
ATCATCAGGAACACCGTCACCGTCAGTATCCATTGGGCAACCATGTGTATCAACTGCAACACCTGCAGGAGTACCAGGGCATTTGTCGAACTGGTCAGTTACACCATCACCGTCTGAATCAGGCAGAACCGGATCAGGCAGTATCATATGACGTGGATAGCTCAGCTCGTTGTAGGCATGATCCAAAGGATTCATCCAGTACAGAGGCTCAACGTGTGTGCGGCTGTTACCCAGGTTGAAGTTCAGACCCAGTGACAGGTAGTTAGCACCATCCCATCCAGGAGTTTGGGCATTACCGCCAAAACGGTGACCATCCAGCAGGTCATCACCTGCACCGAAAGAGAAGCGGTCTTCGATAGCCAGGTTGATGCGTTTTGTGAAACGGATCTGCCAGCCAGCACCAATGCTTGGAGCGAAGCCGACAAATTTGTCGTCAAACATAGTTGTACGATCTCCGTCGTCAGTAGGAACCGCATCACTTTCGTAAGAACCATCAAGACGGTCTTCGAAAATATCCCTGCGATCTCCCCTGTCATCTACACCAGCTGTCAGAGTTGCGAGATCAGCGTACGGAGTAAAGTCAGCATCAAGGGCATCAACGCGCACTTTATATGCACGAGCACCGAGACCTACGTAACCGTACAGAGATGTCTTGATACGAGCTTTATGGAAATTGATATTGTTGATCGATCCGATGATGTCGAAGTTGATCTGGTGCATTTCCGTACGGTTGTTACGAGGCACTCCCAGACCATTAGCAACATAGCTGAAACCGTTAATATTGCCATTCCATACAGGCTCCTGGCTAACGTATTGCGGGCTGGCCAGATCATGATCCAAACCCTTAGCAATACCGTAGTTATACTGTAAACGAGTAGAAACAACATAACCCCAGGCTTTACGCACGTGTGCATGGAAGCCATAGCCTTTACCGAATTGTGTAGGCACGTCGCCAAGGATGTTAAACAGACCACCACCTACACCGAGTTCCCACATATTACGAGGCTTCGGAGGGAAGGCATTCTGGTGATTCATGTAAGCGCGATACTGATCCAGACGAGCGCCTGAATAGTAGGCAGAATCCAAAACATCATATCCCTGACCACGATAAGTCATATCGCGGCTAGACCACTGGGCTGACGTTGAAGATCCACTCTCTTGAGCATACGCCGGTTGCCCCAGGAAGGCAGAGCAAAGACCAGCTAGCAATAGGTACTTTTTGTTGACCATAACAGATTTGTTTATTTAAACAATTTTGGTTAAATTATTAAATATATGACAAAGGTATAGTACGCCTTTGAAAAGAACAAAAATATTAAAAAAATGTTTTCGGCTTCTAATTTTTGGGGTATTCAAGTTTTATGCCAAAAAAGTACTTTTATTAATTGTAACCTTCTGCGACATTTGCAACGATAAGTCACCGCCGGATAAATGGAGCTAATAAAAAAGGTAATCGGTTCTGAACTAACCATCTTTGAAAAGAAATTTGCTGAAAGTGTAAAGGGTTCAAATCCTTTACTAGACCGCATTATGCGCTTTATTATCAGAAGGAAAGGTAAGCAAATGAGACCTATGTTTGTCTTTCTTTCGGCCAAGATCGCGGCAGAGATAAATGAAAGGACATTCAGGGCCGCATCGCTCATAGAACTTTTGCACACTGCAACTCTTGTGCATGATGACGTGGTTGATAATGCGATGATTCGTAGAAATTTTTTCTCAATAAACGCATTATGGAAGAACAAAATAGCTGTACTTGTTGGGGACTATTTGTTATCAAAGGGATTGCTATTATCGTTACAAAACGATGATTACCAGATATTACAGATAACATCACGTGCTGTAAAAGAGATGAGCGAGGGAGAACTTTTACAGATGGAAAAAGCACGTAAGCTTGATATAAAAGAGGATGTCTATTTTGATATCATTCGCGCAAAAACCGCGTCCCTGCTGTCTGCGGCCTGTTCTGCCGGAGCCTACTCGGCCACAGACAGCAAAGAAACGGCAGAGCACTTCAGACAATTTGGGGAGAATGTTGGTATAGCGTTCCAGATAATGGACGACCTGTTTGACTATGGTAGTGAGGCTATTGGCAAGCCTACGGGTATTGACATAAAAGAGAAAAAGATGACCCTTCCGCTCATATACACTCTTCAAAACACTGATAATCAAACGAAAAGAAAAATCATTTACATAATCAAGAACCAAAATACCGATCGGGAAAAGGTAAAGGAGGTGATCGGCTATGTGCAACAGTCGGGTGGCATAGATTACGCTACAGCAAAGATGAAAGAATACCAGGAAAAAGCCCTGCAAATGCTGAATGCTTACCCTGATTCCGACGCCAAAGCTGCAATGGAGGAACTAGTCAATTATGTGATCGCCCGAAAATATTAGCGAAAGTTCTCAAAACGCGGGACGTTCGATCATTTCTTAAATTGCAGCCCTAATAACTATGGCCAGAACAGGTAATGCCCGCGATGAATATATTGAAGTGCTGGGGGCGAAGGTGCACAACCTCAAGAATCTTGACGTAAATATCCCAAAGAATAAACTGGTAGTAATCACCGGTATCAGCGGCAGCGGCAAATCTTCGCTGGCTTTTGATACCATATTTGCAGAAGGTCAACGGCGGTATATGGAAAGCTTTGCTGCTTATGCAAGGCAATTCCTTGGTGATCTTGACCGGCCCGATGTGGATAAAATAACGGGACTTTCGCCCGTCATCTCTATCGAACAAAAAACGACCAACCGCAACCCGCGCTCAACTGTGGGTACTGTTACCGAGGTGTATGATTTTATGCGTCTGCTCTATGCCAGGGCGTCCGAGGCGTATTCGTACAACACCAGCAAAAAAATGACCCGCTTCAGCGAGGAAGAAATAGTAACGCATATACAAGATCACTTTGCAGGGAAGAAAATAGTGCTGCTCGCGCCACTGATACGGGGCCGTAAAGGTCACTATCGCGAACTGTTTGAACAACTAAGAAAGCAAGGCTACCTTAAAGTGCGCGTCGACGGCGAGATCGTAGACCTTAAAGAGCGCATGCAACTTGACCGTTACAAAATACATGATATCGAGCTCGTTATAGATCGCCTTGTGGTGCCTGAAGCTCAGGCGCGTTTGAGCCAGAGTATCCAGAAGTCTTTGCAAATGGGCAAGGAACTGATGTTTTTGCTGGATGTTGATAAAAGCAAGATCGTGCAGTACAGCAAGCAACTGATGTGTGCAGATACAGGATTATCCTACGAAGAGCCTTCCCCCAATACGTTCTCCTTCAACTCGCCGTATGGCGCCTGTCCCAGGTGTAAGGGGCTTGGCAGCATTTACCAGGTGAACCTGGATGAGATCATTCCCAACAGGAATGTTAGCATCAACGACGGTGGCATTGCGCCGCTTGGCGGAGAGCGCGATGCCTGGACCTACCAGCAAGCCATGATACTGGCGAAAAAGAACAAGATTCCGCTGAATGTACCTATAAAAGACATCCCGGCAAAGCAGCTGAACATCCTGTTGTACGGCAATGAGGAAGGGGTTATAACCTATGTGGACGAGGAAGCAGAAACGTATCACGAACATGTAGCGCAGCATAGCTACGAAGGAATAGTGAATATGGTGTTGCGCTGGTTCAAAGAAACAACATCGGAAGCCATAAGAGACTGGGCTGAGGGTTATATGCAGCTCAATACATGTCCTGTTTGTGATGGTGCAAGGTTGAAAAAGGAGAGCCTCTGGTTTAAAATAGACGACGCAAATATCGCAATGCTATCGGCAAAATCCCTTCAGGAACTTTCAGACTGGTTCAATGGCCTTGAAAGTCGTCTTAGTCAAAAGCAAAACCTGATAGCCAAAGACATTCTTAAAGAGATACGTGAAAGGCTGCATTTCCTCTTAAACGTTGGCTTGCACTACCTAACCATCGACCGCCCTACCCGTACACTAAGCGGTGGCGAATCGCAAAGGATACGGCTTGCCACACAGATCGGATCGCAGCTCACCGGCATCACCTATATATTAGATGAACCCAGTATCGGGCTGCACCAGCGCGACAACCAAAGGCTAATTAAAGCACTAAAAGACCTGCGCGACGGCGGTAACTCGGTGCTGGTTGTAGAGCACGATAAAGATATCATGATGGCTGCAGATCACCTGATAGACATAGGACCAGCAGCCGGGTATCACGGGGGACGAATAGTTAGCCAGGGCCATCCCAACGATGTCATAAAGGAAAACACAACCACTGCTGGTTATCTTAATCGCAGCCTCAACATCGAAATACCCGAGGAGCGGCGCAAGGGCAACGGTAAAAAACTGGTGCTGAAGGGCGCAACAGGTAATAACCTGAAGAATGTGTCAATCAATTTGCCCCTTGGCACTTTCATTTGTGTGAGTGGCGTATCGGGCAGCGGCAAGAGTACACTTATCAACGAAACACTTTACCCCATCCTTGGTAAGCACTGCTATCATAATTTCAAACAGGCGCCGATGCCTTATAAATCGATCGATGGCTTAGACCATATCGATAAAGTCATTGAAATTGACCAGAGTCCGATAGGACGTACGCCACGAAGCAACCCTGCTACGTACTGTGGCTTCTTCAACGAGATACGCCAGTTATTTGCCCAAGTGCCCGAAGCCAAGATACGCGGCTATAATGCAGGACGTTTTTCATTCAACGTTAAGGGCGGCAGGTGCGAGGAATGCCAGGGAGGCGGTATGCGGGTAATAGAAATGAACTTTCTGCCCGATGTATATGTGCCTTGCGAAAAATGCAACGGCCGCCGCTATAATCGCGAGACGCTCGAGATCCGTTTCAAAGGCAAGTCCATTGCCGACGTACTCGCTATGACTGTAGACGATGCTGTTGAGTTTTTTATGAACGTATCGTTCCTCCATAGGAAAATAAAAACCCTGCAGGACGTAGGACTTGGTTATATCACATTAGGACAAAGCGCTGTTACTTTGAGTGGCGGAGAAGCGCAACGGGTAAAGCTCGCCACAGAATTGTCTAAACGCGACACGGGACAAACTATCTACATCCTTGACGAACCAACAACAGGACTACACTTCCAGGATATCCGTCACCTGCTGGCAGTACTGAACAGGCTGGTAGACCGCGGCAACACTGTATTGGTGATAGAACACAACCTGGACGTTGTAAAAGTAGCTGACTATGTGATAGACATGGGTCCCGAAGGCGGCAACGGTGGTGGCAAACTCGTGGCCAGCGGCACACCTGAAGATGTTGCTGCAAAGAAAGAAAGCATCACCGGTATTTTCTTAAAGCACGAACTCGAGCTCTAGTTAACAACTATCTTCCGTGTCACTTGTTCCTGGGTTACCGTATTGAGTAGCTGGACATGATACACGCCACTTGCCCATAAGCTGACATCCACATCCATTTGCCTTTTCATGTTTGCACTCAGTACAGTTTGGCCAAGGGTGTTTGTAACAATTATGTTGTGCGCCTCATCGTTGTGGATATAAATATTTAGCGCATCGTGTGCCGGTACCGGGTAGATATCCACCTGTGCCGATGGCTCCACATCACCGACGGCTGCAGGCCACGTATTTATCTTAAACGGTGCGTTGTTTATATCAAAGAATACGTTGTTGCTTCCTTTTACTTTTACCCGCGCAGTTAGCGTGGGCGCAAAGGGAACAGTGATGGTCTGACTGCCATCATTAGGTGTATTGGAGGCCAGTACATGTTGATAATTGAGACCGTTATCTACCGATAGAAGTATATCAACTGTACTACAGTTTATAGGCGAGGCGTTTGTATTGGCAACATTCCAGGTAACCGTTACATTACTGCCTGTCTGCCAGTAATCTGATGAAGTATTGGGTGCTACTATCGTAAAAGGCGCCCCTGTGTTGATGACATTCAGCGTTATTTGATCGGTTGGAAAGTTGAACGTGCCATACCCGTTCAGCACATCGCGCACTGTTAATTTGAACCTAAGTATACGAGCGTCATTCGGTAGCTTTTCACCTAGATAAGAGGTCGTATTATTTAGTAGCTTGTCCAATGCGGGGAATACCCTGGTACGGGACTCAACAGGCTTGAACGAACGGAATATAGGACCGAACTCGTTTGTATTTGCAAAACTTTCACCAAAGTCCCCCAAGTCCCATTCTTCCCAACAATAGGTAAGCTGATCGTGGTCTGCATCAATTGCCTGGGGTGCTGTAAGCTCAAATGGCGTGAGGTAGGGAATATTGAATGACTGGGCAAAAGCTGGCACAACCGGAGGAGTATTGTTTGAAGCGCTGACTGCCCCACACGTGCTGCCGCTACCTGCAAGATAGCTGGTTATCTGGTCCAGGCTCCTGGCGTGAAAATAATCATCGCTTCTCTGTTGTAGATTATTACCACTCCCACAAATACCCGCATAGGCCATTATAGTAGATCCGCCGCCGGGCTCGTAGGCCGAGGCTTGATCTGCGTTATTAGTACACGAGCCTGCGTTGAAATTTGCATTGAACGTATGCAAAGCGCCAAACTGGTGTCCCATTTCGTGTGCCACGTAATCGATATCAAACGGATCACCGACAGGTGTGGATTGTCCGGTTACGCCACGTGCTTTTAAGTTGGTTTTACATACACATCCTGGACTGGCTATGCCACCCCCACCAGTGCTGAACACGTGGCCAATATCATAGTTAGCTGAACCAATTATAGCGTCAGCCTTGGTTTGGTTCTGTGTCAACATTTGGGTTCCATTTCCGTTATCATAGCCATCATCTTCCGCAAGAAATATGAGGTCATCTGTGTTCGGTACAAGTGTCATCGATACACCAACCTCTTTTTCAAAGACGCCGTTTACCCGGTTCATGGTTGTTACCATGGCGCTTAAGACGTTTGACTTTGTAAGGCTAGCACCGGCCACAGCCGCTGAATACTGCGCGGTGGCGCCTAAAGCGAGCCGGTAAGTACGCCTCAAGGTGCCATTGATCTTAAGCGGAATATTGGGCCTGGAATCATCAACCCTAACTGCGCCCGCCATTAATTCTTGTTCTGAAAGGCTGGCTAACTGGCATGCGGGAATCATATCAGTTGCGCGCACGTAATCACGTTTATAAAAAGAAATATAGTTGTCATTGTTGCCAATAACAGGATCTACAAGGTAGGTATCGTCCCCATCGTACACCATAGCATGAAAACCTGCTTCGGTTATATCCAGCCTTGCTGTTACGGTCGGATCATCAATTGCTATAGCCCTGTAGGTTTTTATGTTGGGATACCTGGCAGCCAGCTGGTCGTGCATCATCGGCGCTTCCCAGGCTTTAAATGCCATAGTCCGCCCGCCGGGTGTAGGCAATACGATCTCTACACCATTTTCAGCGGTAGCGGATGCCAGCAGAATTTTAATGCCGTGCATGTCCAACGCATAAGCGGCATACGCTTTCACTTTACCGTCTGTCACAGCGGCCTGCGATAAGGAAACATTTTTCCAAATACTATCATATTCTTTAGCAGCATCTGCTGAACTACACAACAGAAACAATATTGCGAAGAGTAAATTTTTCGCCATAGTCTTAGTAGGTTTTGATCAAGGGTTTTTCAATTCTTGCTTCCGCCTTTTGAGAGATCGACCCTTTACGATTATGAAAGATCTGCCCCCTGTGGTTTCAAGGTCTAATATAATACATTTCTCCATTCATGATTGTAAAGCACTTGTTATCACCGTCAGTTCTCCATTATAAATTCTGACAGTAAGCACCACAAAACGCATGCCTTTGTTCATCAGCTCAGCCTGCGCACGCCGAGTCGTAACGAATTCAGAACGAGCACAACATCGCTGAGCGCCATAATACCGGCGCCCCAGGTTGGTGTGAGATAGCCCAATGCAGCCACGGGAATAGCGACAATATTATATAGAAAGGCCCAAAACAGATTTTGCTTGATGGTCTGCTCTGTATAAATGCCCAACTTAATGGCTTTAGGCAAACTGGAAAGCTGATTGTTAGAGAGAATGATATTAGCCGATTGAATAGCAATCTGAGAAGATTCACTCAGGGATATACCAACAGTTGCTTTCGCCAGCGCAGGTGCATCGTTGATACCGTCGCCAACCATCGCCGTAGGCGCTTTGTCCATTAGGTTGCTCAGTATCGTATTCTTTTGCTCCGGTGAATGTTCACAATAAACGTCTTCTATACCCAGCTGCTTTGCAATGTGTTCGCATTTCTCTCTTTTATCGCCGCTCAGCAATATTGTTTTATAACCAAGTTCTTTAAGCTTGCCTACTGTTTCTGCGGCATCGGCCCTTAGTTCATCGGCAATACGTATAGCACCGGTGTAAACACCATTCCGATAAAGGTACAGATCATAGCCATTGTCTGTTGAAGCTCCGGCATGCAACCACCTTTCCGAACCAAGCTGCCACAGAGTACCATCGCTTGTTTTCGCTACCATTCCGGCACCCTTCATTTCTTCGACGGTTTCAAATCCAATGACGTGTACTTGCTGCCAGGAAGCGACAATAGATTTTGCAATAGGATGTGATGAATGCTGTTCGATTGACACGACCACAGATTTGAACTGCTCGTCGCCAATACCATTTGTCGTGAACTCCTCGATATGCAGCTTGCCGGTTGTCAGTGTTCCGGTTTTATCAAATACTATCTGCCTGATCTTTTTCAACCGCTCCAGGGTATCGCCGCCTTTCACTAAAATACCATTACGGGCAGCACGACCTAGTCCCACTGCCACCGCAGCAGGCGTGGCCAGGCCCATGGCACAGGGACAGGAGATCACCATAACGGCTATGCTGCGCATCATCGATTCTGCGAAAGAATGCCCGATCAGGTAGTTTACAATGAGCGTCAGCAATGCGATACCCAGCACCGCAGGTACAAAAACAGCGCTGATCCTATCGGCCAGCTTTTGCAGCGGTGGTTTATTACCCTGTGCCTCTCTCACCAGCCTGATGATATTTGATAAAACCGATGCACGACCAACGGTGGTCGCTTCGAGGCGAATATTACCGTCCACTACTATGGTACCACCCACTACATTGTCACCAATAGACTTATGTGCCGGCAGGCTTTCGCCTGTGATCATGTGTTCATCAATACGGGCTTCGCCCAGGACAATTTTACCATCCACAGGTATGCTGTCACCATTGTTCACCATGACAAAATCACCCTCTTTTACGTACCGGCTTTCTACCTGCAGAATGGTTTCTTTACCCAGGCTATCAGCAATGATAATTCTGGCGGTTTGTGGCTGAAGTTTTACCAACGCGTCTATCGCCTGGGTTGTAGACTTTACTGTTTTGTGCTCTAACCAATTGCCGAACATGACAAGGGTGATAATAGAGCCCGTCGTTTCGAAGAACAGGTAGTTATGTGCCTGGTCGGGAATGAATAAGATGCCTATTAGAGAATAGACATAAGCCGCCGAAGCGCCCAGAATGATCAGGACATCCATATTGGGCATGCGGTGCTTTAGTGACCGGATAGCGCTTCTACCAAAAATATAGACCCCTATCGCATATACAGGAGTAGCTAGTGCCAACTGCACCCATGGATTATGCAGCACGGGCCAGTGGACAAACATGTGAGCCAGCAGCGGAATGGTAAATATGGCGCAAATGACCAGGTAAAGCGTCGTATGGTCATGCTCGTGTGCATGTTCGGCTACTCCATTCTCATCTTCGCGTAATACATGGTAACCAAGATCGTCAATAGTATCATAAATGCGGGTAACATCAAGAGCTTCAGGCACCGTAAAATTCACTTCTCCAGAAGCTGCGTTTGCAGAAACGTTAGTAGCCCCCTTCTTTTCCAATAATTTGGAAATCGTGAGTGCGCAATTGCCGCAGGTCATCCCTTCTACTACCGTCGAATAGCTCTTTGACATAGTGTGTTCATTACTCGTATCTTCCATTAATTGTATCTTCGCTTTTTAAATCATGCCAGCCGCTTCATTACAAA
>JAJNBR010000090.1 GCA_021156265.1 Flavipsychrobacter sp. | reverse complement strand
ACTACCATATCAGCTTTCCGCTGGCAGCCAAATCAAGCGTGCTGGAACCCGATGCCAACCCCGTGTTTCAGTGGTTGACGAATAGCCGCAGGAATGGGTGGAATGACCATGAGCCCGATTGGAACTTCGGCAAATACTTAGTAGACGAAAATGGCGTCCTGACGCATTATTTCGGTCCTTCAGTGGCCCCGGCCAAAATTAAAAAGGTAGCCCTGGTGTAGGCAAAAACGGTTTATTTTTGCAGCCGAATGAGATGGAAGCTGGTTCTTTACGGGGCTTTACTGGCCGCATTGGCTATCGGTTTGAAGCTGGTGGAGTACAAATTTATGATCCGGGACCACGCTGTAGAGGTGTATGGCGGTATAGTAGCGGCACTTTTTACAGCGCTGGGTGTTGTAGCGGGCCGGAAACTAACGAAGAAAAAAGAGGTGGTCGTAGAAAAGACCGTAATTGTACCGGCGGTTGTGCCGACGGTTGTAGCTACCGACGAGCAACTCACGAAACTGGGCATCAGCAAGCGCGAATACCAGATATTACAACTTATGGCTGAAGGCCTCAGTAACCAAGAAATAGCCGATCGGACCTATGTGTCGCTGAGCACTGTAAAAACCCATGTGTCGAACTTGCTGCTGAAACTGGATGCCCGGCGGAGAACGCAGGCCGTTATTAAAGCGAAGGAGTTAAACCTCTTATCCTAGCCCCAAAAAGAGCTGCAGCCGGAAAATCATCCGAAAGTATGAATGGTTCTCTCTGGCTGACCACTACTTTGCGCCAAACGAAAATCTATGAAACCAATACAAAAGATCTACGGCTTAGTTCTTGGCTGTGGTGTTATCGCAGGCTCGTTTGCTGCTGGTTATGCACTGGGTAACAATAAGGAGGCACTTAGAAAGCCGTATGGCGTAAAGGCCATTGGCGGCATATTCTTTAAATGCAAAGATCCCAAAGCTATAAAAGCGTGGTACGATTCAAACCTCGGTATCATCACCGACCAATACGGAACTAATTTTGAATGGAGGCAAGCCGGTGACAGCACGAAAAAAGGATTTACTCTTTGGGCTCCGTTTAAGGAAACAACCAAGTATTTTGAAAAAGAGTTTATGATCAACTACCGGGTGGGTGATCTTGACGAGTTGCTGGCTGAATTGAAGCAGAAAGGCATTAAGCCCATAGATACAGTAGAAAGTGCCGGCTATGGCAAGTTTGTACATATCATGGATCCCGAGGGCAATCGCATAGAACTTTGGGAGCCTAACGATGAAGAATACGATAAGATAGGTAGCGGAATTACGGTGTACTAAAGAAGGATTCTCCCACTTTAGGTGGAAAAACCGGCTGTTTCCGGCAAATCATCCTAAAGTATGAGGCTTTTCCGGACAACTGACCTCTACTTTGCAGAAAAAATAAAACAAAGCTTATGAAACGAGTAATTGGAGTTTTTGGTTTGATATCGGGAGCCATCTGCGTTGTTATGATGATACTCTCTTCCATTTTCAGGGAACAGATCGGCTGGGAAAGAAGTATGGCCGTTGGGTACACTACGATGATTCTATCGCTCGGCGTCATATTTTTTGCAGTCCAGTCGTATAAAAACAATGTTGGTGATGGCTATGTAAGCTTTGGGCGGGCATTTAAAATAGGGCTTTGGATCACATTGATATCAAGCGCTATATATGCAGGCATATGGCTTGTGATATATTATAATACGGAGCCGAATATTATGGAGCAGTACTATGCGCATATGGTTGAAAAAATGAAGGCAGACGGTGCCAGTCAGGCTGAGTTAGCTAAAGCAGCAAAAGATAAGGAATGGGGTATGAAAATATTCGATAACCCTGTAACTAATTTCTTGTGGGCATTCATTTTTGAACCATTCCCTATCGGCCTTATCATATCACTGATCACAGCACTGATACTAAGATCGAAGAAAAAGCCGGCCGATTTAGCCGCCAATGCATAAAGAAAGATAGCCCCGCAGTTGCGGGGCTATCTTTTTCCAAGTTCTATTACTTCGCAATCCTTTATCCGGTCACCATCTATTACGAACCTGACCAGCGTACGTACCTTGTGCCAGCCATGTTTGCCGGCGGCACCGGGATTCATGTGCAGGCATTTTATCTTCTCGTCGTAAATGATCTTCAGGATGTGTGAATGACCCGAGATGAATAGCTTTGGCGGGTTAATATATAATTCGTTACGAATGGAGGGAGCATAACGGCCGGGATAACCACCTATATGTATCATGCAAATGTCAACGTCCTCGCATCTCCATCGCAGTCTTTCAGGAAACTCGCTACGGATATCGTAACCGTCAATATTGCCATACACGCCCCTGAGCGGTTTGAATGCCTTTAATGGTTCTGCAACATCCGGCCCAAAGTCACCTCCGTGCCATACTTCGTCGCAGTTTTCAAAATGCCGGAACACGGCATCATCCAGGTAGCCATGCGTGTCAGAGATAAGACCGATACGCGTCATTAAGGCTGTTTGGTGAGTGTGCGGAACACATCCTCCAGCGATTGTGTTTCCGTCTGCATAGAGCTGATGCTGATATCATGCTGCAATGACAGCTGCATTACTTCCCTCCGAAGCTCGTCTGGTTTGTTGGTATAGAACTTCCAGCTATTCTGGCCCTGGCTTTCGTAGCGCTGCAGATTTTTCAGCTGCTTAAAGAGTTGCTCGTTTACTTTCGAATCGAATGAAACGATCACTGCGCCTTGCTTATTGTTGCTTTGCTGCAGCTTATCTATAGAGTCGTCGGCCACTATTTTTCCGCTGCTGATAATGATAACGCGGCTGCACATAGCCTGCACTTCCTGCATGATATGCGTTGACAATAGTACCGTCTTTTCTTTGCCTATGCTTGTTATCAGGTCGCGTATCTCTACTATCTGGTTGGGGTCAAGGCCCGATGTAGGTTCATCGAGTATCAGCACTTCCGGGTCGTGCAGCATGGCTTGTGCCAACCCTACCCTTTGCTTGTACCCTTTCGATAGCATGCCGATCTTTTTATGTGCTTCTTTCCCCAGGCCGGTGCGGCTTATCATCTCCTCGATCCTCGTTTTGGCCTCTTTACCCAGCTGGTGTATACCCGCGCTGAATTCGAGGTATTCGCGCACATACATATCGTAGTACAGCGGGTTGGCTTCCGGTAAATAGCCTACCCTTTTTCGCACCTCCATCGGTTCCTTCTCTATGTCGAAGCCACAAACCTGCGCAGTGCCCGATGTTGGAGGCAAATAACCCGTCACCATTTTCATGGTAGTGGACTTACCTGCGCCGTTCGGTCCGAGAAAACCTACTATTTCGCCTTTTTTCAGTTCGAAAGATATACCGTCTACCGCCCTTTGTGTACCATAAACCTTAGTGAGCGAAGAAACCTTGATTGACATGTGGCAAAGCTAATGAATTGACTGTGTTTTTTGGCTGTACAGAATGTAAAAAAGCCGGGTGCTGACCCGGCTTTCTATCGTAAAATTGCTTTTATTTTAAGGCCTGCTGCCCACAAATGTGCATTCCCTGTTCTCAGCACTCAAAGAATCGCGTATCTCAACGCTGATCTTTCTAATGTCGAGTACCAATAGGCCTGTAGACTTGCTAACTGTATCTGTCAAACGGACAGTGTTGCCATCTATAGTGCCCAGGAAAGTCTGTCCGGGTTTGCGACCAACTGCTATGGCAATCACATTTGGATTTCTATGGATGGATACCACGGCAGAGTCAATAGCAGGCAGGCTCGTGTTGTTGCAGGTCAGGTGGCCATGGTAGGTGCCTGTAAACCTGTCTGTTGCCGGTATCTGGCATTCCGCGCCTTCATATCCGGTGGGACATTGGCAGAAGCCATTAACGCATGGCGCTTGATTTTTACATTTTAAAGTCAGGCAGCTATCCCTGTCACAGGCCGAATAAACGATCATTGTGCAGATACCGAAAAATGCCAGAGCTGTTACCAGCGAGTGTTTCCAAAGCTTCATGCTGTGCGATTATTGGCCTAAAATACAAAAAATATTGAGGTTGTAAAGGGGGCGCTAGTTTTTTTCGCCGTCAAATGCATTCCAACCTTGTGCTATCAGTTTATGCTTATTGCCTCCTTTAGTTATCAGCCAGGTACCTTCTGAAGCTTCTGTTATATAACCAATGATGCTGATGTGGCTGTTGGCCGCTACCTTGTCGTGCTCGCCCTGCGCTACTGTAAATAGCAGCTCGTAGTCTTCGCCGCCGCTCAGCGCGCAGGTTGTTGGATCGATATTGAACTCCAGCGCCATTTCTTTGGTTTCGGCATGTATAGGTATTTTCTCCTCGTACAGCATGCACCCTGCCTGGCTCTTGCGGCAAATATGCAGCAGCTCAGAGCTTAGCCCGTCACTAACGTCTATCATACTGGTAGGTACGATCTCCTGCTCACGAAGCCACTCTACTATATCCACACGTGGTTCCGGCTTTAATACGCGGCCTACATTGTACGCGCGGTTTTGCAGCGATGGTTGCACTCCCGGATTTTCAAGGAAGATTCGTTTTTCACGCTCAAGCAACTGCAGGCCTGTGTAGGCCGCACCCAAGTCACCGGAAACGCATACAAGATCACCTTTTTGTGCCCCGGCACGGGTCACATATTTATCAGGGGCTACTTCTCCTATTGCGGTTATGCTAATGACAAATCCCTTTTGTGAGGTGCAGGTATCACCGCCAATCAGGTCAACGGTGTATTTTTCGCAGGCAGCATAAATACCTTCGTAAAACTCGTCCAGCGCTTCGACAGAGAACCTGTTGGAGATACCGATGTTGACGGTAATATGCGTAGGTGTAGCGTACATCGCACAAATGTCAGACAGGTTTACAGCCACAGCTTTGTAGCCCAGGTGCTTCAGCGGTGTGTACATCAGGTCAAAGTGTACGCCTTCTATCAGCATATCGGTGGTGATGACTGTTTGCCTGCCAAATTGATCAATTACAGCGGCGTCGTCGCCTACACTAAGCAGCGTGCCTGCCTGCACTGTTTCATTATTCTGTGTCAGATGATCTATCAAGCCGAATTCTCCCAAACTGGCTATTTCTGTACGTTCGCCGTCCATGCTTTATATTGTTTTTTCTTTACCGTTGTTGTTCAAAATTAGTTGCAACATCTCATTGTGTATATGCCCATTGGTAGCCAGGGTTTCCTTATCGAAAACGCTGAAAGCGTCGCCGGCAAAGTTAGTGATTCGACCGCCGGCTTCCTGCACTATCAGGTAACCCGCAGCAACATCCCAGGAACTGAGGTTATATTCCCAAAAACCATCAAACCTGCCACAGGCCACCCAACACAGGTCGATAGCAGCTGAGCCAAGGCGCCGCACAGGCAGGCCTTCAAGTATGAAGCGTTCAAACACCTTGATCGGGTGCTCATAGGTGCTGGGCCATTTGTACGGAAAGCCGGTTACGAGGCAGGCTGTTCGGAAATCTGTTTTCTTTGATACGGATATCGGCATCCCGTTGAGCGTAGCGCCTTTCCCTTTTTCAGCAAAGAACAATTCATTCATCATCGGGTTGTATACAGCGCCAAGTACCAGTTCGTCGTTGTGCAGCAGGCCAATACTTACACAGCAGATAGGTATCCCGTGCGCAAAATTTACCGTGCCGTCTATCGGGTCGATGATCCACTGGTAGGGAGAGTCTTGCAATTGTTCACCGGTCTCTTCGCTAATGATGCTGTGAGAGGGAAAATGGTCACGGACTATTGCTATGATCTTTTCTTCGGCCAGCTTGTCCACTTCTGTCACCAGGTTGTTAATACCCTCTTTATTCTCTATTGTGAAACTGCCCTGGAAGTAATTCTGTATTATTTTGCCGGCCTCTTTAGTGGCCAGCATTAATACTTCTTTCAAATCGTTCATCATCATCAAAGTTTAAGCTCCTTGCCGAGATAATAATCTATCACTTTTAGTTTAAATATCAATTCGTATTTGGCGCTGGCCAGGCGAGATTCCGAGCTGTACAATGAATTCTGTACGGTCAGGTATTCTACGGTGTTAGTAAGGCCTATATCGTAACGTTTTTGAGCGAAGTTAAACGCACGTTGCGCCGCTTCTGCTGCACGTAGTGCTGCATAGTATTTCTGCAATGCATTGCGGGCATCATTATGTGCCCTGTACACGTCTTGCTTCAGCTTTAATTCCGACTGGTATTTATTCAGCTCTTCAGACTGAACATTGATACGCGCCTGGCGTACGCCGTATTGGCCCTGCCATGCATTAAATATCGGAACGCTGAGTGTCAACGCAACCGTTTGGCGGAAATTGTTGTCGAATTGCGTAAACAATCGTGTAGTGCTGGAAGTGAAGGTGGGTGTACTTTGAAAGATCTGGTAGGTAGTATTGTTGACCGCATCGTAGGCGTACGCACCGGTAACAGGGGCCAGCGTAGCGCCTGTTACCTTAACGTCCCTTACGGTAGTAGAAAAGTTAGTACCTGCCTGCGCTCCCAGCGATAATGTTGGCCACAAGCTTCCTTTGGCAGAAGAAAGGTTTTTTTCAGCAGCGGCAAGACGCAATTGCCGGCTGCGAATAACACCCAGGTTTTTGGTAGCAGCTGCGTACACCTCTTCGGGCGAGAGATTAGCCAGCATGGTTTCGTCGGATACAGAAACCTGGGGCACTTCGGGCTCATAAGGAACTGTAAAGTCAAGATTTAGTAATGCTTTAATATCAAGAATGGCGCCGGTATAATCGGCCATTGCAGTTATCAGGTTGGCGCTATCGCTTGCCAGTTGAGACTCCATTTGTGCAACGTCCAGTTCCGGCACTCTCCCGGCATTTGCAAAACGGCGGGTTTGCTCGAGCCTTGCTTTCGAAAGTTCTACCTGCTTGCCCGACACGTTTATCTGCTCTCTCGCTAAAAGCGCCCTGAGATAACCTGTCGCGACGTTTAACGATACATCATCTTTAAGCTGGTCCAGCTCAGCGCCTGCTGCGTTCATCCGAAGTTTGTTGCCGGCAATGCTATGTCGTTTCTGGAACCAGCCAAACAGCAAAACATCTGCATTGCCACTGTAGCCTGTATAGTCATAACTATCGCCGCTTACAAACTGGTTGGTGGTCGGGTCAACAGAACGGCCGAAGCTGCGGCCATAGTTGCCGGAAACGTTCAGATTCGGTAGTTGCGACAGCCGGCTTTGCTGCAGGGTCAGTTTAGCCAAACGCTCGTTGAGCACGTTTTGCTGGATGGAAATATTATGATCGATTGCGTATTGAACCGAACGCTGCAGTGACCATGAATCCTGGGACTGTGCGCGTTGGCAGAAGACAATTATTAATAAGAGTGCGACGGAGAGCGGTTGGCGCATAAAACAAAAATAGCTCAAATTTAATGAGCTATTTTAAATATGGTAAGTTAGATATTTCAGCGGCCACGACGCTATGAAACAGAACCTGTCGTTATTTTCTCTGGTACTTGCTTTTGCGGCTTATTTTTTGCGCGGTTTTCGCTGTTTCGCCGGCAGCCGGCAAAGGTATAGACTGCTGCTCGTTGTCATCGTCCTGTATCTGGATAGGCAGAATGATGGTTTGCGGCTGTTGTGTAGCTTGTACGGCTGTCAGGTATTCACTGTAGCCTCCAAACTGCGACATCAGCTGGTAACCTGTTTTTGTAAGTTCCACCTTACCGGCATTACCAAATCCGATAACCGGGGTTACCCAGCCAGAGCTGATCATTACTTCCCAAAGGCGTTCAGATTCCTTATTGTTAAGCCTTACGTTATTGGGGGCGTATATCTGGTTCTCGAGGTGTAATGCGGCATCTGCATTATTGTAGAGGTGTTTCAGCACGATGTCGAATATATTCTTGTCGGCTGCTGTCCTGTCTATTACTTCCACGGGTCTTATTTTCATCCGTTGCAGGGCCTGCTGGTTCTTTTTAATTCTGTTCTGTTTCATAACCTAAGTTTTTTCCAGTTACTCCGGTACCCATTCGTTCATTCCTAAAGTATATACTCCAAAAACTATGCCCCGAATATTTTTTGTCACAATGCATTGATTATTGTGACTTTTTGAAGACAAAAAGTGACAATGTTTCAAGAGTCCTGATCTCTTCAGTTCCCGCTACAGGTCATCAGTTGTAAGTATCACCTGTGGCTCTGTTCAGGCAACTATCAGTACCTCAAAATGGGGACAGGCGTACATAGTTTTAACAAAGCAGCATTATCTCATGACTTATTTTTGTTTGAAACCAATGGTATGCAGAGAATTCATACGTTGTTGCAAAAACTTAGCGATCTCTCAAAGTCAGACAGCGAGAAGATATCAGTTATTGACATAGATCTAATGCTGGATTACACTCGCGTAATGTATGCCGACCTGCTGGAGTGGAAGAGCAGAAAGCAATTTAGCAACTATTTAGGTCCTGCAAAGGATGAAGAAATCGAGTTGGCTGAACCTGATGTACCGTCGATTCCTACCAGCAGCGCGCCTTCGGTAGAACTTACCAGCCAGGTACAGAGTTATGAAGCGCCGACAGACGATGTACAAACGATGCCATTGGCAGGTGTTGACATCAGGAAGTATATCGGCATTAATGACAAGTATCAATTTATCAGCGAGCTTTTTGGTAATGACAAAGATGCCTATGAACAAACCTTAAATAGTGTGAGCGGTCTGGACAGCTACGCATTGGCAGTGGAATGGCTGGATGAGCATGCGCACACAAAATATGGGTGGAAAGACGACCAGTTTGCCGTCCAGTCTTTTTATGATACGCTCAGCAATTTTTTTGCCACGAAATGATCAATGATCAGCTTCGTGGCACCCGCTTTCGATAAAACGTAGTCGCGGGAGGCTTTGCAGGCATAAGCGTAGCTGTATTGATCCTTTTTCCAGCCCAAAAGTTGATGTTTGAATGCTTCCGGGGTTGTGACACAGACGGCGCCGCCTGCTGCAATAAGTTCCTTAGCCTCTAGAAATTTATCGTATACGGGGCCAAAAGCTACGGGGCGGCCCCATACAGCTGCTTCCAGTACATTATGGACACCATCTGTGTTAAAAGCGCCGCCTATCCAGGCAACATCAGCATAACTATAAAGTTGCAATAGCAGCCCGATCTTGTCAACTATTAATACCCGCGCTGCAGAGTGCTCCTGCCAACTACTCCATTTTATGCAAATGCCCTCGAACTTCTGTTCTATGTTCTGAACATGCACTTCGTCTACTTCGTGAGGAACGAGGATGAGTTTCCATTGTGCAGGCAATAGCTGCATTAGTTTTTGCAGGAAATCTTCATCATCAGGCCAGGTACTGCCTGCCACTAATATTTTAGCGCCCTTGCAAAAGTTCTGAGCAACAGGAAGAGATACTGTTGCCTGTGCGGCCTCTGTCACGCGGTCAAAACGTGTATCGCCTGCCAGAGCAACGTCAACGATACCCATTTTCTGAAGCAGTTGAATAGATTCCTGGTTTTGCACAAATATGTGCGAAAAGCTGTTCAGCATGCGACGGTGAAGCGCCCCATACCATTTAAAAAACGGTTGGTCGCGGCGAAATATAGCCGAAATGAGTATTGTTGGAACATTCCCTGCCACCAGCCTCGACAAGTAGAAATACCAAAGTTCGTATTTGACAAAAATAGCCATGTGCGGCTGTACAAATTTCAGAAACCGGGCAGCGTTGTACGGTCCGTCGAGTGGCAAGTAGAAAATATAATCTGCACCTGTATAATCCTTCCGTGCTTCGTAGCCCGATGGTGAAAAAAATGTAAGCACAAAAGCATAATGGGGATATTTCCTTCGCATATCTTCCAATAGCGGGCGGCCCTGTTCAAATTCGCCTAACGAAGCACAATGCATCCATATTCTTGGTCTGCGCTCATTGATCAATGAATAGCGAATGTGTTTCAGCAACCCTTTTCGCCCGCTGACGAATAAGCGTGCCTTTGGGTGAACGACCGATGCAATACGCACTGCCAGTGCATACATACGAATTACCAGCCAGTAGGTAGCTGAAGACATAGATCAAAATAAACAAAAAAACACCGAACAAGCGTTAATATCGAGGAAACAGGTCAGCAACACTTTTCGGATGCCCAAAGTCCGGTGAAGATAAT
>JAJNBR010000089.1 GCA_021156265.1 Flavipsychrobacter sp. | reverse complement strand
AACGGCATTGAAACCGATGCTAAAGAGATGGTGTACCTGGGCGGTACTATCGGGGGAATCACTACTAGATTAGTAGACCTGAACCCGGGTCCCGGAGTAGCTGACAAGCCTACGACCGGCACGTTTACTGCGCCGGCCGTAGCTAAATTCGATGGCACTCACACACCTATAGGAACAGCATTTTTTCTTGCGTTCGTTATTCCCCAGACAACAGGATCCGGTTTCTCGGCGGATATAGCTACAAACGCACTCGGCGATTTTGCAATGGTGGGCGTTTTTCAAGGCGCTAATGTAGATTTCGCTCCCGACTCAACCGTCTTCCTGCTCGAAAGTGCCTCTAATGGCAACCAGCAATCAAGCTTCGCAGCACGTTACGAAGGCGGTATGATCTGGACTGGAGATAGCAGTACTGCATGGGAAGATCCGTTAAACTGGGACGGCGTGCTGGTGCCCGACTCTACCAACGATGTGTATATACCTGATACTGGGGTAACCAACCAGCCAACCGTAGCCAACAGCACATTCATCAATGCCTTGCACGTAAGCAGTGGCAATACTCTTACACTCAATCCTACGGTGGTGCTTGAAGTAGAAAATGCGCTGGAGAATAACGCCACCATTACCAGTTCAGGAAGAATTATGCTGGGCGGAAAAATAGAACAATTCATCTCCGGCACCGGTAGCATTTCCAACCTGGAATTACAAAACATTAATGGGGCAGAAATAACAGACCTCGATACACAGAGCATTACAGGAGCATACTTCCCAACAACCGGCGTGCTGAACACCAACAATGGCCTGGTGTTGAAAAGCAGTGCCTTCGGTACTGCGCAAATAGCCACAGGCAGTGGCGGCGGCGGTTACATCAGCGGCAACGTAACTGTCGAACGCTATGTACCCGGCGGCCGCAGAGCTTTCAGGTTCTTTGGTCATCCGTTCGATGATACCATAGCCTTATCCCAGCTGGTGAGCGATGATATAGACATAACCGGCAGCGGAGGCGCTACGAATGGCTTCACCCCAACAGGCACCAATAACCCTTCTGCGTTCTACTACGACCAATCACTGGGGGATACTACTACCGTAGGTAATAACCCCGGCTGGCTCGCCTACACTTCGGCAAATACCGCGCAATGGCAACAATACCAGGCAGCCCGCATACTCATTCGCGGCACAAAAGGCCAGGGGCTGACCAGTGCGCCTTATACACCCAATGCCGTTACGTTGGATATGAGCGGTGCCGTTAACCAGGGAACGCAGCCTGTCAATTTTATTAAAGGCGATACCACAGATTTCGTCCTGGTAGGGAATCCTTTTCCATCACAGATCGACCTGAACCTGACAACACGCTCCAACATCGGTAGCGCCTTTATCGTGTGGGATGCCAACCAGGGTGTAAAAGGCGGATATACCAGCAGTCCATTCAGCAGTTCTTATATTTTCCCTTCGTGTGGGTCGTTCGTTACCACGCTTACGGCAGCCAGCGGAAGCATTACGTTCGAAGAAGCTGATAAATCTACTGGTGTACCGACCAGCTTGTTTAAAACAACAGCAGCAACCAACACGGTGCAGCTGCGAATTGTGGACGACACGCTGTTCTGGGACAGGATATTACTGCGTTTCGATCCAGCCGCAAGTAGCACTAAGGACTATGAAGACGCCGTCAAGCTAAATAACCCGGACCTTGATTTCAATACGCTGTCAGCCGATGGCAGGCCGCTTTCTATCGATACAAGACCATATGTGAACGGTGAGGTTATTCAACTTGGGTTGCGCGCATTTGTTTTAAAGACGTATAAGATCATTGTGCCCGATTTTGATATGCCCGCCGGTACAAAGCTTTACCTGCACGATAAGTACCTGAACAAAATTGAAGAGGTATATGCCGGTTATGAATATGCTTTCACAGTTACCGCCGATACGTTATCACAAGGCAAGCGGTTTGCGTTAAATCTTATAGGCGATCCAAACATTGTTGGCGAACAGGTATACCTGCCTGACAAGCTACTAGTGATGGTACATCCTAATCCGGCAACAGATGAGTTTTTTGTATCCTTTAATTCGCCGATCAGGGAAAAAATGAAGATCCGTCTTGTCAACATAACAGGCATTACAGTACTGAACACATATACGGCTGAGAAGAACACAGGAACGACCACTATTTCAGTAAACGATCTGCCTGCAGGTATATATATAATCGAGGTAACCGGAACCAGCGGAACATTTAAACAGAAGATCTTAAAACAATAGCATTTTGAAAAGGCTCATACTATATTCTGTCCACTGTGCCATTTTGTTCTTCATCATGACAATATCCCAGGCGTCGCATGCGCAGGGTCCCGGCTTTGAAGACGATGTTGAAGACGAAGCTGTGCCTATCGATGGGGGAGCAGGAATATTAGCGGCAGCCGGAATAGCCTACGCAATAAAGAGATTTAAAGACGCACAAAAAACAAAGACGATTCCGGCAGATAAGCTAAAATGACCGGTACATTCTTAACGACTACTCTCTAGTACTCTCCATAACAAAAAAGCCTTGCAATTCTTTGCAAGGCTTTGATTTGTGTGGTGTGGGCCGGAATCGAACCGGCGACACAAGGATTTTCAGTCCTTTGCTCTACCAACTGAGCTACCGCACCATTCCCTGTTAGGGGATGCAAAAATAGAATTAATAGGTGAATTTCCAAAAGGTATTACGCTAATAATTTTTTCAGTCTGTTATTAGCAATAATCTGCACATAACCAATTAGCCTGCTCTACTGTATTTTTACAAACTATGGACTTTAACGCGTGGTTGTATTTGTTTAAGACTGGCATTGCACAAACCTCTGTCATAGAATGGATAGCCGTAATATTTAGTGTTGCCAGTGTATTGCTGGCCATGCGCAACAATGTATTGCTATATCCCACCGGTATCGTTAGCACCGCAATATTTATCTACCTGATGGGTAAACCTTCTACCGGCTTGTATGCGGAAGCACTACTTAACTTCTACTATTTTATCATGAGTATATACGGCTGGTGGCGCTGGCAGAAGAATAAAGAAAACGAAAATGCAGTGGCTATAACGCACAACAGCAAAAAAGACTGGGCTATAACCATTGGCATCGTAGCTATTGGCTGGACCGCTTTCTATCTGTTGCTGTCAAAATTCACCGACTCAAATGTGCCGGCTATTGATGCCTTTGTATCTGCCACTGCATGTGCGGGTATGTGGCTGCTGGCCAAACACAAGGTAGAGAACTGGGTATTGCTGAATATTTCCAACCTTGTAGCCATACCGCTGTTAGTCTACAAAGGACTCGCACTTACGTCGGTACTCACAGTGTTTCTGTTTATTGTAGCAGTGCTGGGATATATCAGGTGGTCGCGCCTGTACGAATTGTCGCTCCATAAACGAAACGCCTGATGCAGGTAAAAAAGATCGTTGTCATAGGACCGGAATCTACTGGTAAGAGTACACTGAGCGAAGCATTGGCTGAATCATTACAAACGGTTTGGGTCCCTGAGTATGCGCGCGGGTACCTGGAAAAACGCCATGGTACTTATGACGAAGCTGACCTGTTGCAAATAGCTAAAGGGCAGCTGGCACTCGAAGACAACCTGTTCAAAAAAGCAAGCAAAACACTCATTTGCGATACCGACCTGTACGTGATCAAGGTATGGAGCGAACATAAATACGGCCGCTGCCACCAGTGGATACTGGACCAGATAGCAAGTCGTAAATATGATCTTTACCTGCTTACTGACATCGACTTTGACTGGCAGGATGACCCGTTGAGAGAACATCCATCTGCCGAAATGCGGCAATATTTCCATAAGATCTACCGGGACATTGTCATAAATAGCGGTGTTCCTTATGCCCTTATTTCATCTACTCCTGAAGAAAGGCTCAAAGCAGCGCTGCAAGCTATCAACGCCTTACCATAGCTAATTGTTACCTTAGCGGTAATGTTACTTCATATCCACCCCGACGATCCGCAAGCGCGGAATATTAAAACAGTTGTTGACTGCCTGAGGGGTGGCGGCGTGATCATCTATCCGACCGATACCATTTACGGACTAGGCTGCGACATCTACAACACTTCCGCTATAGAGCGAATATGCCGCATTAAAGACATCGACCCGAAAAAAGCGCAGTTCAGTTTTGTTTGCAATGACCTGAGTCATCTGAGTGATTTCGCCAAAAGCATCAGCACACCGATGTTTCGCTTGTTGAAAACGGCGCTGCCCGGACCATATACTTTTATCCTCGAGGCCAGCAAACAGGTGCCTAAACTGCTAAAAACCAAAAAAGATACCGTCGGTATCCGTATTCCTGATCATAACATCAGCATGGCCATAGTCCGCGAATTGGGACATCCCATAATGAGTGTATCACTCCCGATGGACGAAGACGTAGAATATTACACCGATCCTGAACTGATGCATGACCGGTTTGTCAAACAGGTTGACATAGTAATAAATGGCGGCATGGGCGGTATTATACCTTCAACTGTTATTGATTGCACCACGGGTACAGCCCAGCTGGTGCGCGAAGGCGCAGGCGATTGGGAAAATTTGCTGGGATAAAGTTTCTTTGTGCCATGTACACAAGCCAGGATGAACAGCGCCTTTACCAACAGGCGAAAAGCTTATTGACCAGTGAAAATACTAATGTTGAAGAAGGGATAGAGGCTTTACGCGAAGTTATCAACTATGCCGACTGGAAATACTATGTGCAGAGCGAACCTGTGCTGGCTGATGTTGAATATGACACGCTGTTCAAAAAGCTGAAAGCGCTGGAAGAACAATATCCTGAGCAGGTGACTGCGGATTCTCCCACTCAACGCGTGGCACTCGGCTTGAGCGAAAAATTCCCCGCTGTCAGCCACCTGGTGCCCATGCTCAGTCTCGACAATACGTACAATGCCGATGATCTGCGTGACTGGGACAGGCGCTGTCGCGAGCTGGCTGGTATAGATCAAATTGAGTATTGCGCTGAACCGAAATACGACGGCGCCAGTGTGTCCATAATATTTGAAGACGGGAAACTGGTACGCGGCGCTACCCGTGGCGACGGCATCATGGGCGAAGATGTGACGGTGAACATTAAGCAGATCCGTTCCATTCCTTTATCTGCAACATTTGCAAAAGACGGCATATCGCAGATAGAGATACGCGGCGAAGTAGTGATACACAAAGAAGTATTTGCTGAATACAACCGCCAGCGTGCAGCTGAAGGCTTGAGCCCGCTGGCCAACCCGCGCAACGCTGCATCGGGCACGCTTCGCATACTTGATTCGCGCGAAGTGAGCAAACGAAAATTATCAGCCATACTTTATCACATCAGCGATTATACACTGGACCGCGGCAAGGGCGTTCCTGAAAAACTGCATACCCACTACGACTCTTTAGAATACTTGTATTCACTGGGTTTCCCAACGCCTGTTCGGGAAATGAAACGCTTCAATAATATTGAGGACGTCATAAAATTTTGCGAAGAGTTTGAACAAAAACGTGACGACCTTCCGTTCGAAGTAGATGGTCTTGTAATCAAAGTAAACCAGTTCGAACTGCAGGATCGAATGGGTATGACCACCCACCATCCACGCTGGGCTGTAGCCTACAAATTCAAAGCGAGGCAGGCTACCAGCAAACTGCTGCGAGTGGAATTCCAGGTTGGCCGCACCGGCAGCGTCACACCCGTTGCCAAGATAGAACCTGTACCCATCGGCGGTGTTACCGTTACTTCGATCTCGTTGTTCAACGAAGATGTAGTTCGTGAAAAAGACCTGCATATAGGCGATACGGTGTTGGTAGAGCGTGCGGGCGATGTGATTCCATATATAGTAAAACCGCTTTCAGAACTACGTACCGGCAACGAAGAAAAGATCATTTTCCCTACACAATGTCCTGTGTGCAGCGAAGCACTGGAGCGTCCCGAAGACGAAGCCGTATGGCGTTGCATCAACATCAACTGCCCGGCGCAAGTGGTAGAGCGCATCATTCACTTTGCCAGCAAGGATGCTATGGATATCCGCAACCTCGGTGGCGCAAACATCCTTAAGTTTTATGAACTGGGGTTATTGAAAGACATCCCCGGCATATACCATCTTGATTTCGAAAAGATCAAACAACTGGGGGGGTTCGGTGAAAAATCGATAACGAACCTGAGCACTGCGATCGAGACCTCCAAAAAACAGCCGCTCAACCGCGTAATATTCGGTTTAGGTATTCGCCATGTTGGTGAGACTATGGCCAAGACCCTGGCTAATGCAGTCAACCACATCCGCGAGCTATATGACTGGGACGAAGAAAAACTGGTATCACTGGAAGATGTTGGACCAAAAGTAGCGTCATCCGTAGCACACTTCTTTCACAACCCCGAGAACAGGCACATGATAGACCTGCTGGAAAAAGAAGGTGTCAACCTGGAGAGCCACCACAAAAGCCATAGGCAAGCCGAAGGCGGACTGTCGGGGAAAACTTTCCTTTTTACGGGCACCCTCAGCCAATTTAAACGCAGTGAAGCAGAGGCAATGGTGGAAGAAAAAGGCGGTACTTTATTGAGTGGTGTAAGCAGCAAGCTCAACTACCTGGTGGTGGGCGAAGACGCAGGTTCGAAACTGGAAAAAGCCAAAAAGCTCGGCACGGTAACCGTTCTTACTGAAACCGAGTTTCTTGAATTAATTAACAAATAAAAGAAAGGCAAGAAAGAACAATGCTGCAACCAACGCAATAAACACCAATGAAAGGTTGATAATACCTAAAACAAAGCCTGTAGTGCCAAGTCCTCGCAGCGGACTGCGTTCCATGCCTTTATCTCCCGCGATGATCGCGGCTACTCCCGTCACAACGGCAACCGTCCCTAATACCCATATGAATGTCGGCACCAAAAACGCAGCAATAAGAGCGATTAACCCGGTCATCCCAAGTCCGAATGCAAAAAGGTTTAAAAACTTTCCACCTTCATCTGTTTCATCGCCGACAGCCGGAGCAGGTAGTTGATGCCTTTCGATAGCCGAGTTGATAAATTCCCGGAAAGAGCGCTTTTCAGTTTTTACCGAAACAGCGGGCTCACTGTGTGCAGGGAATGCCGCGTACGTCGTTTCTGTATAAAGTACGAACCCGAGTAAGGCCAGAATAGAGCAAATAAAATTTTTCATATACGCTAAAGGCTTAAAGCAGATTTCCTCTATTCACTATACAAAAACAAAATGAACGCCAGAACAACGATCAGGGCGAGCAAGGCTATTACCAGTGCTGCGAGGTCTATGATGCCTAAAATAAATCCGGCAACGCCAAGCCCGCGCAGCGGACCACGTTTCTTTCCTTTTGCACCCGTTATGATGGCGCCTATGCCAAGCCCTACCGCAATCGTGATTAAAATAGCTGTCATGGCTGGCACAAAAGCACCTACCAGAATCGCTGCTAATCCGCCCAGCCCAAGTGCAAAGGAAATGATATTTAATATCCCTCCATCATTGCCAACTGCATCGCCGACAGGCGGAACAGGCAGGCTGTATTTTTGAATGGTTGCGTTGATAAACTCCTCGAAGGAGCGCCTTTCGGTTTTGGTAGAAACATTGTGCGTTGCCTCGGTGTGCGAGGGGAATGCAGCACGGACAGGCTGCACACTAAAGAAAAGCGCTATTGTTGCGCATACGAGAGAATAAAAAAGGATTTTCATAGGGTTAAATATTTTTCAGGATAAGGTTATAAATCACCGTTTAAGATGGCAAAAATAAATGCAAAAAAGCCGATGATGAGAAGTATAGCTACGTCTACTACACCCAATGCTAAAGCTGCAATGCCCATGCCTCGTAGTGGTCGCCTGCGCATACCTATAGCGCCAAGGACGATAGCAGTGATACCAAATACCGTAGCAGGAATTAGCCAAAATGCCGCCCACAGGTGAGCCGCCAGCAACAGCGCACCAAAACCCGCTATAGCTAATGCCAGCGCCGCAATACTCAATGCTCCGCTCCCTTCTACTTCACCATCGCTCATAGCCGGTACCGGCAGGTTGTATTTTTCTATGGTTGCGTTGATAAATTCTTCAAAAGACCGCTTTTCGGTTTTAGCGGAAACTGCAGGCTCATAATAGGCCGGGAATGCAGCATGGGCTGGCTGTGTAGTAGATATGAGCGCAAGTACCAGCAAAACAATTGAGTAAATAAGATTTTTCATAAAGGTTTAAAGTTTCTTTTCTCTACCGGATAAGCAAGCAAGCTAAAATCCGCCCAAAAAGACCGCAAGAAGCAACGCAAAAAAGCCAACTACAAGAAGGATGGAAACATCTATTATCCCCATTACAAAACCGGCGATGCCTATGCCGCGTAATGGTCTTCTGCGCGAACCCATTGCACCAAGGATAATAGCAGCGATGCCCAGTGCAGCTCCGCCTGCCAGCACCAACCCCCAAAGGGGAAAGAACGAAAGGGAGATCACGATAGCAGCAAAACCTGCAACACCCAGTGCCAGCGAAGCAATACTCAGGGCAGAGTTCCCTTCTACGCCACCATCGCCAATAGGCGGGGCAGGCAGGTGATATTTTTCGATCGTAACATTAATGAATTCTTCAAAAGACCGCTTTTCGGTTTCAACGGAAACTGCAAGTTCGTCCTGAGTAGGGAAGGCTGCGTAGGCCGGTTCTATATTAAGTAATAGTCCGGTCATGACAAGAACGATAGAGCAAATAAGGTTTTTCATAGGGGTTTTAAAGTATTTTGCAGCAAGATATAAACGAAATATTTGTGCTCAAAGCTTTCAAATACATAGCTTTCCTGTTTTTACTGCTCTATGACGTTAGCTTGTCGGCGCAGGAGTACGTGCTTATCGGGGCACTCACACTTCATGATGGTGGTAGTTACTCGTACAAATTACAATTCACCGATTCCGCCGGCAGCATTAAAGGCTATTCTGTAACAGACATCGGCGGCAGGCACCAGACAAAGTCTGCCATCACCGGTACCATTAACAGCAATAAAAAAGAACTTGTATTCAGGGAGTCGGGCATTACCGACACAAGGTCATCGGTTGCCCGCGATAGTTTTTGCTTCGTTCATGCCCGCCTGAAACTCGCAGGCCTGAAGAAAGGGAAAGCGCTGAAAGGAAATTTTACGGGCTACCGCTTAGGCGGGAAAACGCCATGCGGCAAAGGAAGCATCACCCTGTACAGCGCCGCAGATGTACTGGATAAGCTTATGAAGCAAAGCCCCGCCGCCGATAGTATACTTCGTCCGCTAAAAGCAAAGCTGATCGAACGCGATACGGCTTATGGCAATGTGATAACTGTGACCACCAGGAAGGCCTTCGAAGCGGTTTATAATGCACCCAAGGTAACATTGCAGCTTTGGGACGACCAGCATATCGACGGCGATGTGGTGTCAGTACTGCACAACGGCAAAACCCTGCTTTCCCGCCATGCACTTACTGCGGGCAGGAAACGACTGGATATCCGTTTGACAGGTAATGTTGATACGATCGCCCTGGTAGCCATCCATGAAGGCCGCGAGCCATCTAATACCGCAATGCTTCAACTCACCCTGGACACAACCACACATTACCTGAAAGCCTCATCTAAACTCAATGAGCCTGTATATATATATTTAAAGCCTAAAGGCAGCAATTAACCCTATTAGTTTCTACCTTTGCAACGTTTTTCATATATAATAGAATGCCTTCAATAAAACCGTTTCTTCGTTTAAGTGGACTGGAGCCGTTGGTAGTACGCCCGGAAACCAATTTTGTGAATGTAGGTGAGCGTACCAACGTTACCGGTTCAAAGAAATTTGCGCGCCTGGTTCGGGAGAACAAGTATGAAGAGGCGCTGTCCGTAGCGCGCCAGCAGGTAGAAAGCGGAGCCCAGGTACTGGATATAAACATGGATGATGCCCTCCTCGACGGCGTTCATGCCATGACCACCTACCTCAACCTGTTGCAAACTCGATCATCGAGGCGGGCTTGAAGTGCGTGCAGGGCAAGTGTATCGTTAACTCCATATCGCTGAAAGAAGGCGAAGAGAAATTCATAGAGCAGGCGTTTATTTGTAAAAGCTTTGGTGCTGCCGTTATCGTAATGGCATTTGACGAAGCCGGGCAGGCCGATTCTTTACAGCGCAGAGTGGACATCTGCGAACGCGCTTATAAAATACTCACCGAACAGGTGGGCTACCACCCGGAGGATATCATCTTCGATCCCAACATATTTGCGATAGCAACGGGTATCGAAGAGCATAATAACTACGCTGTAGAGTTCATTGAAGCTACCCGCATCATCAAAGAAAAAATGCCGCTGACGAAAGTGAGCGGTGGTGTAAGTAACGTTTCGTTCTCTTTCCGTGGCAATGACGTAGTGCGCGAGGCGATACACAGTGTGTTCCTGCTGCATGCTATCAAAGCCGGCATGGATATGGGTATCGTAAACGCAGGC
>JAJNBR010000322.1 GCA_021156265.1 Flavipsychrobacter sp. | reverse complement strand
CTTTTTGCAATGCCAGAACAGCAGCATCCCCTCTTCAACTACGAACAGGCCCCCGGCATATACTTACAATACGCCAGGATTCTATAATATTTACTATGCCGTAAACGAGGGCACGCCTGACATGGCCGTTCAGTGTAAGCAGATAGCAGTGCTTGCCATCCCTCCAATGGAGATCAGCAACGATACGACCATTTGCCAGGGCGACACCATTATGCTGAGGGCGCTGTCGATCCAGGCGCTAAACGTTAGCTGGTCGCCTGATTTCAATATTTCTGCAACCGATGCCATTGATGTTACGGCCTGGCCTGACTATACCGTACGCTACAATATCACATTCCCTTACCGCGACGGTTGTATCGTTGATACGTCGATAGATGTGACCGTACATAAGATAAAAGCAGATGCCGGACCTGACCGTACAATAGCCGATGGGGCAGCTACGCTACTCGGAGGGCCATTCACGTCGCAGGGATCGCACTACGCATATGTCTGGCAACCGGCACAGTTCATCAACAACAACGTGATGATGAACCCGAGCGTTAATCCGCCGTACGATTTCACTTACTTCCTGGAAGTGGTGGACACAAATGGCTGTCGCGATGTGGATACCGTAGTGATCCGTGCTGGATGCACCGACCTTAATATGCCTAATGCTTTTGTACCGAAAGGAAGCGAACGCAGCAACATAAGCACTTTTGGTTTGTCAAATATGCAGCTGATTAAACTGAACTATTTCAGGATATTTGACCGCTGGGGCAAACTCGTATTTGAAACTGTAGATGCGACCCAGCGTTGGGATGGTACGGTAAATGGTGAAGACGCGCCAATGGGCGTTTACGTATGGGATGCCGATGCCTTCTGTATATCCGGTCAGCGGATACAAAAGTCTGGCAATGTGACCCTGATACGATGAGTTGGTTAGTGAGCGGGGTTTTTGTTAACTTGCCCACATGTCAGCCTACTTATTTGAAATAGAATTATCCGCAATAACCGAAGAATTGAGCAATATGATACCTGAGCACAGGGAGCATATTGCTCAACTTTTTTCACAGGGCCGCTTGTTTTCCTACAGCGTATCTCAAAACCGAAAGATGGTGTGGTGTGTGATAAACGCAGAAGACGAGCAGGAAGCTATGGAGATCGTAGCGAAGTTTCCGCTGCATAAATACTTTACAGATATTTCCTGCCATCCTTTGCTTTTCCACAATACACTCCCTGCGTCGTTGCCCGACATTTCTTTGAATTAGAAACATTGTATTTTATAAAAATATATGTATATTATTGATTACCCTTATTTTTTTATAAGGAAAGGCAATCATTATTTCTTTGTCCGATAACGTTTTTAGGGCGAAATTTGCACTTCCAAAAAATAAATAAGAGAAATGAATAGCAATGTTGTTACAGTAGGAAGCAAGTTTCCGGAATTCAGGAAGAAATCTGTTGTGTCTATTGAGAAAGGAAAAGAGTTTAAAGAAATAGGCAATGACTATTTTGAAGGAAAATGGGCAGTGATGTTCTGGTGGCCAAAAGATTTCACTTTTGTATGTCCTACCGAAATAGCAGAATTTAACAAAGCATTCCCCGACTTTCAGGACCGCGATACAGCACTGTTGGGCGCATCTACAGATACAGAATATGTGCACCTTGCATGGCGTAAAGACCACAGCGACCTGCGTGACCTGCGTTTCCCTATGATCGCTGATACGTCAAAATCGCTGGCAGAGGCGCTAAATATCCTCGAACCCAATGAAAAGATCGCTTATCGCGCTACTTTTATTATCGATCCGCAGGGTATCGTTCGTTGGATAAATGTTAATGATCTAAGCGTAGGCCGTAACGTAGCCGAAGTTATCAGGGTTCTGGATGCACTGCAAACCGACGAACTTTGCCCCTGCAACTGGAGCAAAGGCGAAGAAACACTGACCGCTAAGCAAAAAGCGGAAACCGCAGCCGCCAATAACTAATGTAAAGTAAAGTATATATCCACCTCTGACTATTAACAGGGGTGGATTTTTTTATTAAATACAACCATATGCAACACGAAACTGTAACGAACCTATTCAACGATCTTGGCGTAGATACCAGCCACACAAGCGTTAGTCTTGAAAAGCTGGCTGCTGCAGACAGCCGCTTTTTGCGTGATTTGAAGCTGAACGTAAGCGCGGTGCTGGGCAGCGGCAACATGAACCGTAAAGAAGCAACGCTACTTGCGCTGGCTACGGCGGTCAACGAGAAGAATACGGTACTGATGAACGCATTTGAGCAACAGGCGGTAAAGGAAGGTGCTTCAGAGGCTGAAGTAGCTGAGGTCCATGCCTGCACGGCTATTATGAATACCAATAACATTTTTTACCGCTTCAGGCATTATATGCATGATGTAGACTATTACAACAACACGCCGGCTGGCCTGCGCGCTAGCATTATGATGAGTCCTGTGCTGGGTAAAGAGTTTTTCGAGCTTTTAAGCCTGGTGATATCGGCGCTGAACGGTTGCGAACGCTGTGTTACATCACATGAGAATTCCGTGAAGCAGCATGGAGCGAGTGAACCGCGCATTTACGACGCCATTCGCCTGGGATCGGTTATCAAAAGCCTGTGCCTGGTTTTTTAGCTGGGAGACTATACAACTAAGATGAAAAGCCCTGAACGGGGCTTTTTTAGTTTGCCAATGGGAAGAAGACCGTAAACGTGCTGCCTTTGCCTTGTGTGCTCTCTACTTTGGCGCGGCCGCCATGGGCTTCCACC
>JAJNBR010000088.1 GCA_021156265.1 Flavipsychrobacter sp. | reverse complement strand
CGTGGCTTCTTTTAACTGGATACCTGTAGCCGGCGCCGTTTCGTATGATTACTACGTTGGGCTTTATCCTGTTACACCTCCTTCAACATCCGTCACTACAACCGGCACGATGGTGACGTTCAATGGCTTGACACCTCTCACCAAATACGAATTTTGCGTTCGCACCAACTGCAGTACAGGCAGCTCTGCATGGGTCTGCGATACTTTTACCACCATAGTGGCGCCGCCATTTTGCCCCCAACCATCCAATGTCACTGCAAACGCCACTGGCCCGCACAATATCATAACCGGCTGGACGCCTGTTAGCGGAGCCGTATCTTATGAATACTATTTGTCAACGTCGCCAACACCTACACCCACAGGTGACACCACTATACACCAGGGCGTAGCGCTTTCAGGTCTAAAGTCTATGGGCACTTACTATTTTTGTGTACGCACGAGGTGCGGCGGTAACAATAGTTCTTTTTGGATGTGTGATACAGTTTACACGCCGGTTGCGCTGAATGTGGCAGACAATGAAAAGAATGACAGGCTGGTGTTTTATCCGAACCCTGTTGCAAGCCTGCTCACTGTAAAAGCAACGACCCCGGCAGTAAATAACCAATTAATATTGACCGATGTTTTCGGAAGAATGCTATACCAATCGGCAATAGAAAAGGATGACTTGACCATCGACATGTCGCAACTTCCTGCCGGCATCTATATCCTACGGCTTTACCAGGGAGAAAACAGCTTTAGCCATAAGATACAAAAGCTGTAATGCCGAAGTAATAGTTGTCTGCAGCGATAGGCCTACTGAACCGTATCCTTGCTCGCACTATCCGTCAATATAGAATCTGCCGGTTGATATGTTACAGGTTCACTGCCGGTGGTCATATCAGGTGTGTCCATCGCAGTTGTATCACTGCTGGGTGCAGAGTTGGTGGGGTTATCAGCATTACATGCATTGCATGCAATAAATGCGCTCGAAAACGCTACCATAACTATGCTCGCTATTATTTTCATAACTGCATTTTTTATTCATCAGCCGGGTAAATACCATGCCTTCGGGTCATCAACCAGGCAAGCAGATGAGCTACGTTTTTCTTAAGTAACTCATTACCAGCTATCACTCGTTAATCTTACAGACTTAAACAAAATTTTAAGAAACATCGGAATAGTTGTTTAAACCTTTCTTAACGGAATAACGTGTTAAGAATGATGAGAAGGTTTATGCGACTGGTTTTAGTGACGATCGTATGTGTTAGCACTACGTTTTACGGCTGTAAGAAAACCTTTGAATATAGCCCTTACTCTGCAGAGACCGATAAAACATATACTGAACTAAGAACTGAAAAAAATCTTGAAAGGATCGCTGCCGGTAAGGTGGAGACAGGCAGGTTCAAAGTAGCCTTTCTAAGTGATACGCATTATTTCCACGACGAACTAAGCAATGCCATCGACCTGATCAATGCAGACAATAATATCATGTTTGTAGTAGTGTGCGGCGATCTGTCGGACCAGGGCATGCAGAAAGAGTACACCTATTTTTACGAACAGGCTACCCGGCTAAACAAGCCCATACTAACGGTAATAGGTAATCACGATTACCTGGCGAATGCTGAAGATATCTACGCCTCCATGTTCGGGCCGAACAATTATACACTCGATTATCACGGCTATCGTTTTATCTTCTTCGACAATGTTTTTTGGGAAAAGAACGCGACACCGGATTTTGATTGGTTCAATACACAAGCCGCTTCTGCAGTAGCAGAAAACAAAAAGCCAATTCTCATCAGCCACATTCCTTTTTTCGGCGACCAGTATGATAGCACATCTGCCGCAAAGCACTTAGATATATTACGCAACAACCAGGTGGCTCTGTCGGTGCACGGCCACCAGCACACTTATTCCTACACTGACGTTGGCGATGGTAAATGCCTCGTGGTGCCAAGCATTGGCAAGCAAAGCTTTTGCACTGTATCGTTCGATGCAGCAGTAAAAGATCCTGTTGTAACAACCGTTAATTTTCAATGATGAAGCGCCTTATATACCTCACTGCATTATTGCTCGCCGGCCATGGCGCATTTGCTCAGAACGGCCTGCTGCAATCCATCAGGCCCGACCATGTGCAGCTGCAATATGCGGGGAACATTGGCCTGTTATCTGTGGGACTAGGATACAACTTCGCCGGCGATAAACTGCACGTAACGCTGATGGACGGCTTTGTGCCTGCATCCATTGCTGGCAGCAACATCAATACAGTAGCGTTGAAGAGTTCGTACGATTTCATCCATATACCCGTGGCCAGGAAAACGATTACGCCATATGCTGGCCTGGCTGCCATGTTCGAAACCTCGGGAAATGGTTATTATAAGACCTTGCCTGAACGCTTTGTCGACAGGAAGTACTACCAGATGTCGGCATTTCACCTTGCAGTGTTTGCCGGCGGAAAACTAGGACTGCCCATGGGCACCAGGAAGGGACAAAGGGTCGAATTGTATGCGGAAACAGGCACACTGGATTCGTACGTTTACTATTATTTCAAAAACGAAACGCTGAATTTTACGGACCTGTTTAGTGCGGCATTAGGTATAAGCTACCATTTTGGCAATAAATGATCAGTCGGTTTTTTCCGTTATTGTATCGTGGGCTTTACCATTAACGCCTTTGACAACATCGTCCAATTTTCTAACCGTCTCGTTAATACCATTTATGACCGTCGCATTTACAGGGTCAGCAGGATCCTCTGTGTTGAACCGTGCAGTTAACTCCTGAATGGTAATAAAACCATCCCCCACACTCCCGAGTATCTTTTCGATCTGGTCCGTCTTCTCCTGGAGTTCCTGCTCCGCTTTCACTCTTGCATCTATATCGTTGGCCAGTACTATGGTTGCCTCTTTACCCTCAAACTCTATGGGATGGGCATATACATGAACGTAAAACTGTTCGCCGTTTTTACGCTGGTGCAGCCAGCGGCCCGCATCAAAGTAGGAGTCGGGCATCGTCTTCCTTACTTTGTAAAACCTTTCCCATTCACTCTCGGGCCTGATATCCAGCGCCGTCATGGCCACGAATTCATTACGCGTGTATTGATATTGTCTCAGGGCTGCTTCATTGGCTGCCAGGAAACGGTAGGTGTCTTTCTCAAAAATGTACATAGGTAACGGGCTCTCCAGGAAGAGGCGCTTATAATCGTTAGCCATGCGCTTGCGCTCTATCGCATACTGTATCGACTTGCTGAGTGTACGGGAATCGATCTCGCCTTTGATGAGGTAATCCTGTGCGCCCGCCTTCAGAATGTTGTTGGTCACCTCCACTTCGGCCGTACCGGTGAGCACGATAATAGGTGTATATACGAAATGATCGTTCACTTTTTTGAACGTAAGCCTGTACGGCGAATCCGGCAGGCTGAGATCTGTCAATACAACACCCACATCTTTGGGATCGATGCGGTCGAGTTCATGAAGTTGGGCACAACGTACCACACTTTGATCATCGTAGCCAATGTTCTTCAACAAGCCTTTGATGAGAAAAAAGGTATCGTCGTTGTCTTCGATTATTACAATTTTCTGGTTGGTCATGTGGCAGGAAATAGCAACCTAACTCTATAAAAAGCATGCCCGTATGAATGGATGACGCGTGCCGGTGGATTCATACCCCCCAGGGGAAATATTTTGAACAGGCAAACGACAAGAAACAGCGATATAGCGCCAGGTTGTTCGACTGTTCTAAAACAGTTGTTTATTTATCGTTGCATCTCACGCAAGATCGCAGCTATCAGGTACTTGTCGCCTACGATCCATACGGTGTCGCCTTCTGCGAACATCGTCGTTGATTCCGGGTTGAGTATTCGGCGGCCATCGCGTTCTATACCCACTATCAGGCCGCTTGTCTTTTCACGTATCCCGCTTTCCCTTATAGTTTGCCCGCGAAAAACCGATTCGGCACTGATAACCATTCTTTTAAGAACAACTTCCTTAGGCGCGGATGCTTCCGGTGTTTTACCGTTCAGCGGCTCTATATGTTTACTGAACTGCTCCAGCTGCTCATCGGTGCCTATTACGAACAGCTTATCGCCGGGGTATACCTTTTCGTAACGGCTGGGCGCAGAGATGATATAATCGCTGCGCTTGATCATAGCGATGTTGATACCAAGCCGTTCGCGCAGCCCCATTTCCTCCAGGTTCATACCCGTGACCGGGGAGCCGACAGGCAGGCTGAATTGCGCAATATGCGCATCCCATGGGGCCAGCTCATGACGGGCGGCCTTTGCTTCCTGTATCTCGCGGTGGTGAAAGTTAAAGAAGAAACGCTCCTCGATTCGAATGTAGAACTCATGTATCTGCTGCGAAAAAATGATCGCTACTGCAACCAGGAACATAGTACCTATCAACGCAATGTGAAACGGAAAGAAGCTCAGCAACAGGACACTCATGTACACAATACCAAGGCCGGCACGAACCAATCGCAGAAACAGCAGCGGCCCGCGGTATTTTTTGTTACCCCAAAGGCTGGCAAACGCCTCCTGCTGAAGCTTACGAACCACTAATGCCCACAACAATGGTGAAAGCACCAGTAAACATAACACCGATGTAATGATCAACCCCACGTAGCCGTTGCTCAAATGCACAGCCACCCATGGCGCCACGTAGCGCGAGAACATGAAGATGGTGCCGAGTATCATAATGGAGAGCAATATCACGTAGAAGAAATAGCTGCGCAGCACTATCTGCCAGTCGCTGGCCGTGCTGATGGATTGCGTGCCTTCGCTGTAGCGAAGCAGTATCTTCTTCCAGCGCGGCGGTAAGTACCGGTCTATTGTTTTATATAGTGGCAGCGCCAGCTTTACCATATAGGGCGTGGTGAAAGTGGTGAGCACAGAAACAGCCACAGCTATAGGATACAGGTAATCGCCGGTAACCTTAAGCGTTAAACCAAGGGTAGCGATGATAAACGAGAACTCTCCTATCTGTCCCATGCTCATACCCGCATACACAGCGGTCTTTAATGGTTGGCCTGAAATAAGCGAACCTGCCGTGACACTGAATATCTTGCTGATGATGAATGCAATGGTAATGATGGTGATCGGCAGCGCATAGTTAGACAACACAATGGGATCAATCAGCATGCCCACCGATACGAAAAATATGGCGCCAAACAGGTCCTTTAAAGGCCGTATCAGCTGTTCAATACGTTCTGCCTGCGTAGTTTCTGCCAGTATCGAACCCATAACGAATGCGCCCAAAGCGGGCGAAAACCCGGCCTCAAAAGCCAGTATCACCATCATCAGGCACAAACCCAGCGACACTACCAGCATGGTCTCGTCATTGAGCAGCCTGCGTGTCCACCTCAGGAAACTCGGGATAAAGAAGATACCGCCTACAAACCACAACACCAGGAAGAACACCAGTTTCACCACCGACAGCAACATTTCCGTTCCGGCAAACTGGCGGCTAACGGCGATAGTCGATAGCAAGACCATTAACACGATAGCTACCAGGTCCTCAAAGATCAGCACGCCTAGTACCAGGTTGGCAAACCGCTTGCCTTTCAGGCTCATTTCGTCGAAGGTGCGGATAATGATGGTAGTGGACGACACCGAGAGTATACCCCCCAGGAAAATGCAATCCATCAGCGGCCAGCCTAACGCGCGGCCTATGGCAAAGCCGATACCCAGCATGACCGATATCTCTATAAGTGCAGTGACCGACGCAGTGCCACCAATGCGCATCAGTTTTTTAAAACTGAATTCGAGACCAAGATTGAATAACAGGAATATTACGCCTATCTCCGCCCATATCCGAATATTACTTGTATCGGTAACTGTGGGGAACAGGCTGAACCCGGGACTTACAATTAAACCCGCCAGCAGGTAGCCCAGTACCACTGGTTGCTTCAGTCTTTTGAATAACAAGGTGGTGATGCCCGCTACGATCAGTATCAGTGCAAGGTCGTGTATCAGCTGCGGCAGGTGCGACATAGATTGCTAAAATAGCACTTTCGGATAACAGGGAGTAAACTACACGCGTACAAGCGCTTCAATATTAAAACTGTTGGTAATAATCAGGCAGCTTCGGGTGTTTCCACAAATATCTGGATATGACTGTTGCGGCTAGTGGTCAACCCTTTCACCATATCATCCTGCATAGAGGTACAGCTGTATTGTGTACCAGTGGGCGTTTTTTTCAGCGGTTCGTACACAATCTCGATAATGTTTTGCTTTTTGATCACGTCTTTCAGCAATAGGAACTCATACCCTTCCTCCAGCAGTTGATCGTAAAGGTGTTGCGTCAGACGTTGTGTGTCCATCAGTTCCAATTCACGATTTTTTTATCATGAGCAATGCTATCTCAGCAAATATTACGCCATGGACGGATTGAATTCCTAGCGGACAGGTGTTGCCTGCATATCCGTTGTGTTCGCCGTATCAGTCACAATACCACCGGGTTGTGTAACAATTGCTGCATCTGCTACGGGCCGCTCATGGTCAGGAAAGAAAGGAGCCATTTCTTCTAAATAGTAGGTAGGATATTGCCCGCCGTAACCTCTCCAGGTCTTGAGCAGCTTGCCGTCAGCATCCAGCAACACGGTATAAGGATACGCTTCCACTTTTTGATATTTACGTGCCAGGTCTTTATTCTCCTTGCGCGTATTTCCATCCAGCTCCTTGTTTTTTGGAAAATCGGCCTCGATGAGCACCAGGCGGGTGGCCGCAAAATTGTTGAAGCTGTCGCTTTGAAACACGCGTCTGTCCATTTTTTTGCAGGGACCACACCAGTCGGAGCCCGTAAAACGAAGCAGTATCAGTTTATTTTCCGCTTTAGCTATGTGCTTAGCTTCTTCCAACCTGGTCGACTCTTTCGTCGACATCAACAACACGGCAAGTAATAACAACAACACGTTTTTCATGGCAACATTCAAAGAGTACAAAATTACCGGATATTAAACTTATATAATGTTAAGAAACACCAATGCCGACCTTGTAGCCGGCATTGACGAGTAGTGAAATTGTACAGCTTATTTGGTGCACCAATATTCCATGCTGCTGCATACGGCCAGGTTAGGCGTACTCTGCGTGCAGGCTTCCTGTCCACCACTATTAGCTATTTTGAAATGCAGGGTATGGTGCCCGGCAGCAACCGTATAATAATCTGAAGTGCTGCCCGGTCCCACCGTGGTGATGGTAGAACCATCCCATACCACTTCGTAGGTCAGGCTGGTGCCTGTTTTGTTCTGGAAGCGCACTTTTGCGGTGTTGTTGGCTTCGCACAATTTCTTTTCGCAATAAGTTCCTGTGTAACCGGTTGGGCACACACACTTGCCATCAACGCAGGTGCCGTTGTTAAAACAGGTTACAGATTCGCATTCGTCTTTGGAACAGCTGGTGTTCAATACGGAGAGAAAGACACCGAGCGTAGCCACGACCGTGATTAGAATATTCTTTCCCATAAAATAAATTTTAATGCGAAGCTAGTATATAATTTTTCAACATAGAACAAACTGCGAATAATTTAATCTGCAAGGTGAGGGCATTCCAGGTACTGTAGGACTATTTGCTTCCCATAATTGTATACCGCGACAAGGTATCGGTCAACCTAAAGTACCGTTGCGGCAACTCCTGGTAAGGCGCCGGCTCATAACTCGTGAGGAAATCAGTGCGGTTAAAAGCGGGAGTGATATATGATTCGGCATCACCGGTTATAACAATAGAGGCCGTAGTCTCGTATTTGATGGTAGAGAGCATCCAGAATTCATAGGGCGTGCCCCAGTGCATCATCAGCGTATCCATCGGCACGCGCGAATCATCATATACCCATTTGCCCTGCATGTGCTGTTCCAGAAAGCGTTCTGACCAATGAAGCCGGGCCGTGTATTTTTCATGCGTTGTATAGATACGGACAACACCGGTCACGACTATTGCCAACAGCAGCGCATAACCCAAACGAAGTTGCAAAACCGGCAACACATCATACACCAGCGGTGCTGCTATAAAAAAGCACATCGGCAGGTATAGATTCTCCATGTAGAATGGCTGAACATTTTGCCTGAAAGTGATATGCACTAAGACAATATAGCCAGTCATCGTTGCAAGGAACAGCAACAGCTTAGTATATTGTTTCAGCACGATATAGTGCGCCATAATACCTAGGGACAATAGCGGTATCCAATAGTATTTGGTCAGCCAGTTTTGGAAAAACAGTATCGTGGTCTCAAAACCAAGTACACCACTTAGCTTCTCCATCGCACCGCCTGCATTGCCCAGCGCAGAACTATCATAACTGGTAGGAAACAAAAATGTCTTTGCCAGGAAGGCAGCAATTACGCCGCCGGCGATAAAACCAAGATGAGCCTTGCTTATACCCTCACCCGACAACGATAAAAACACCGCCAGGTAAATGGTGGGAATAAACATCAGGGGGTGAAAAAACGCGATGGTCACAAAGCAGGCAAACAGCAAAACATAAGCGACCACACTCCGCCTGTGGAACTGCACACTGTTCATCCACGCCAGCACTACGGTCATGAATGGCAGTCCCTGCGGCAACTCCGACTGTATCCAGTAAAAACTATCGGCCACAAAGAGAACTGCACTGCATAGCAGTACAAGTGCCATTTTATAATTTTTAAATACTACACCACACAGTAAGTAGCAAATAAAATGATACAACACCGCCCAAACTGAATAAGCCACCGCGAGGGCCTCGAGGCTAAAGCCAAGCTTGCTGCCGCCCCAGGGTATTACCTGCGTAATGGCCGAACCAAACCTGTGCCCCTGTATAGCCATCTCACCCGTCCACAGAACCTTGAAAAAGATAAAAGAGACGTCAATAAATGCCGTCCGCTCCAGGTAAAAGATATACGCCATTGCCAGCAATGGCAGATATACTAATGTTCCCAAGCGGTATGTGTTGCGGAGCATGATACAAAATAGTATTTCCTGCGAGTCAAATCAAAAGAACACGCACTAAAAAAGACAATGGCATTACACAGCATCAATGATTAACTGCTACTTTAGACCTACTACCCCTATGGAAATTTTTGTAAGCCCTTTTTTTATCAGCTTTGTGCTGTTGTTTGTACTAGCGCTCTTCCTGCATGTGCAAAAGCATCAGGTTGCGGCTATCGGAGTATTATGCTTCGCCGCCCTGAGCCTCCGATTATTCGCTGCGCACCTAGACCCGTTCTTGCATGAATGGGATGAGAAATACCATGCGCTCGTGGCCCGCAATATGATGGACGATCCGTTCAAGCCGGTGTTACGCACATCAATACTTGAGTACGACTACAGGTCGTGGTGCTGCAATTATATCTGGCTGCATAAGCAACCCCTGTTTCTTTGGCAGATGGCGCTGAGCATGAAACTGTTCGGGGTTTCGGAATTCGCCGCACGGTATCCAAGCGCGTTAATGGGAGCGCTCATGGTGGTACCTGTGTATCGTATAGCTAAACTGTCAACGGGCAATAGTATTACTGCACTGGTGGCTGCCATGTTCATGTGCGTCTCCAACTACCAGCTCGAGCTCATTTCCGGCTATCATGGTATGGATCATAACGATGTAGCATTTAGCTTTTACGTGCTGGCCACACTCTGGGCTTATACTGAATACTTGTACGACAAAAGCCTGCGCTGGGTGATACTGATCGGCGTATTTGCAGGATGCGCGGTACTGAATAAATGGCTAACCGGCCTGCTGGTATACACTTGCTGGCTTATCAATATCATGGTTTTCGAACGTGCCAACTTCAAAACCGAGATGAAACGCCTGCTAATGTCGGTGGTAGTAGCTTGTATCGTTTTTGCACCCTGGCAACTGTATATTTTGTATCGGTTCCCAATCGAGGCCAAACACGAATTTGCCTACAATGCCCGCCATCTTTTTGAAGTGGTAGAAGGACACGGCGGCAGTGCTTGGTTTTATTTTGAGCGCTTCGCCTTGTACTTCGGCATATATTCATGGCCGCTGTTACCTCTCGGCTTCATGTTTCTACTGGCCGTCAGCAAATACAGGAACCGCGCGTCTGTTTTTGTTGTAACTGCATTTATCATTGTACTGGTATTTTTCTCATTCATCGTGCGTTCCAAGCTCCAGTCTTATGTGTTTGTGGTCGCGCCATTAGGGTTTATCGCAATAGCTGCAGCGCTCGTTCATTCCATGAACTACCTGCGCATCAACGCTCTTCTCATACTCCTGGCAGCAGGCACACTCTGTTATTTTATTCTTGATCCCAACAGCATCCGCCAACGACACAAGGCCGACGATCCATACCGTCAGGCCCACATCCACAACACGGCCGTCTACAA
>JAJNBR010000321.1 GCA_021156265.1 Flavipsychrobacter sp. | reverse complement strand
GTAGCGCCTGTATCTAATATATGTTGGAGAAGATCGAGATATGCTTGCATAACTAATGTTGAACAAAAAAACAACGCTTAGAAATATGCTGGTTGATACGCCTAGTGCAAGAAAACGCTGCAAGACAAAAGTAAGCAAACCCTTGTTTTTTATCGCCCCAAGCCATATCAATGGGGATAAAGCGTTAACAGTTTAAAAAATCGGTTGTATTTTGCGCCCTTATTATTATTATAAAAAGTAATGGGCACCAAACTTTCTATCGTTATTCCGGCTTACAACGAAGGCCGTACCATACACTTCATCCTCGATAAGGTTAAAGCGGTAAAGCTGATAAACGGCGTAGAAAAGGAGGTGATCATCGTCAACGACTGCTCCAAAGACAATACCGAAGAAGCCATCCTGTCGTACCAGGCAGCCAATCCTGACCTGCCCATCACCTATTTTAAACATGAGGTGAACCAGGGAAAGGGTGCAGCGCTCCATACCGGTATCAGGATAGCTACCGGCGACTACGTGATCATACAGGACGCCGACCTGGAATATGACCCCGAAGAGTACAACCTGCTGCTGAAACCTTTGCTGGACGGCTTTGCAGATGTTGTGTACGGCTCCCGTTTTATGGGCGGTAACCCCCACAGGATACTGTTCTTCTGGCATTCTATAGGAAATAAGTGGCTCACTACCTTGTCTAACATGTTCACCAACCTGAACCTGACGGACATGGAAACATGCTATAAAGTGTTCAAGCGTGACATCATCCAGGGCCTGAAACTGGAAGAAAAACGTTTTGGTTTCGAGCCGGAAGTGACCGCTAAAATTGCCAGGATACCAAGGATCAGGATCTACGAGATCGGCATCTCCTACTATGGCCGCACCTACGAAGAAGGCAAAAAAATAGGCGCCAAAGATGGTTTCAGGGCTATTTACTGTATCTTGAAGTACAACCTCTTTAAGAAATAATGCCGGTAATCCTTCCCGTAAAAGGCGTTTCACCACAAATACCCGACGATTGTTTCGTGGCACCCAATGCTACCATCGTAGGCGATGTGATCATGGGCAGCGAATGCAGCGTATGGTTCAATGCCGTAGTGCGGGGCGATGTGAACAGCATCCAGATGGGTAATAAGGTTAATATACAGGATGGCGCCTGTATCCACTGTACTTATGAGAAAACGCGCGTCGTAATAGGCGACAACGTTTCCATCGGGCACAATGCCATTGTTCATGGCTGTACCGTACAAGATAATGTACTCATCGGGATGGGCGCCATAGTGATGGACAACGTACAAATAGGCGCCAATAGCATCATTGCCGCAGGCGCAGTCGTACTGGAAGGCACCATTGTGCCTCCCGGCAGCATCTTTGCCGGCGTTCCGGCCAAAAAGGTAAAAGATATCAGTCCCGAACTGCTGAAAGGCGAAGTAGAGCGCATTGCCAATAACTACGTCATGTATAGCTCCTGGTTCAAATAGCCTCTTTCGTCGAAGGTTTCTCAACTCATTTTGCGCTGCCTATTGCATAAAAGAAATAGACAATATAGATTTGTCGGCAATCAAACACACGATCAATATGAAAAAACTCCTCCTGGCTCTGTTGTCCGTTGCTTCTATCACGGCGGCTAACGCGCAGAAAAACTCTATACTCGTATTCGGCACTGCAGCTGTTGAACACCGCGACCAGGATGCGGGCGCTAACCGCGATATCGAACTGAGGTCTTACCACTTCATGCCGGGCGTAGGCTACCAGTTTCACGAAAATATGACCGCGGGCCTTGAAGGAGGATTCAGATACGCGGCCCAGGAATTCGAATTTGATGTAATACCCGGACAGCGTCGCTCTTTGCTGGACGACCAGTTTGAATGGAACCTCGGCGCTTTTTATCGCTATACGCACTATTTCAATCAAACCTTTGCTGTTTGGGGACAGTTTGGCCTTGGCTATCTGAACGGTGACGCTACTACTGATATCCTCGATACTGTCGGCAGCACGATCAACATAGCAACCCTGGGTGATGACTACGACGGCTTCCGCGCCTACCTTACGCCGGCTTTTGCCATCAACGTGCACAACGGATGGGGTCTGAACTTCGGTTTTGGCGGCCTGGAATACAGGAATATCTCTTTTGATAACGGCGATACATTTGGCAGCTCCGAAAGCAGCATCAACTTCACGCTCGGCCAGCAGATCAACATAGGTATCTCTAAAAACATCAACTGCAAGATGAGGAAAAGGGCTCCGAAAGAACCCGGTATGGATACCCGCGGCGAAAAGCCGGTGCAGGAAGATGAGGACGACGAAGAATAGTCTTTCTTTACAAATACTTAATAAAAGCGGGGGTTTACCCCGCTTTTTTATTGCCCGACGGGCAGCGCAAGCTTACCTGCCATTTTGTAACTTTGCAGCCCGGAAAGCTCGTATTCCGCTATATCTGTTTTAAAAGGATTTTATATGTCTTATTCTCCGAAGCATAAAGTGCGTATTGTAACTGCGGCCTCCCTGTTCGACGGCCATGACGCTGCCATTAATATCATGCGCCGCATGATGCAGGCCAGCGGTGCCGAAGTGATACACCTGGGCCACGACCGCAGTGTACTGGACGTAGTAGACTGCGCCATACAGGAAGATGCCAACGCCATCGCTATCACCTCCTACCAGGGCGGCCACGTAGAGTATTTTAAATACATGCACGACCTGCTGAAGGAGCGCAACTGCGGGCACATTAAGATCTTTGGCGGCGGCGGCGGTGTGATACTGCCTACCGAGATAGAAGAGCTGCATGCTTACGGCATCACCCGCAT
>JAJNBR010000087.1 GCA_021156265.1 Flavipsychrobacter sp. | reverse complement strand
TGGCTCATCAGGATGACGCTGCCGCCATCGTCCAATATCTTTTTAATAGTGGGCAGGGCAGCAGTGATGCGTGTATCGTCAGAGATCTTGCCGTCTTTGATGGGCACGTTAAAATCCACACGTACCAGCGCTTTTTTGCCGCTGAAATTATAGTTGTTGAATTTGCTCATAGCAGTATGTTTAAAAAGCAGAAAACGCCACCCGAAGGTAGCGTTTCCATATTATTTGAAGCTTATTTAGAGATCAGGCCTGCAAAATATTTCACAGTACGTACCAGCTGAGATACATAGCTCATCTCGTTGTCGTACCAGCTAACTGTTTTCACCAGTTGCTGATCGCCTTGAGTGATAACTCGTGTCTGAGTAGCGTCGAACAGGGAACCGAAAGAAGTACCGATGATGTCTGTAGAAACGATCTCATCTTCAGTATAACCGAAGCTTTCGTTTGCAGCGGCTTTCATTGCAGCATTCACTTCTTCTATTGAAGTTTTCTTGTTCAGCACAGTTACCAGTTCAGTCAGCGAACCTGTGATGGTAGGAACGCGTTGTGCGCCACCGTCCAGTTTGCCTTTCAGCTCAGGCAGCACCAGGCCGATGGCCTTAGCAGCACCTGTAGAGTTTGGAACGATATTAGAAGCTGCTGCACGACCGCGGCGCAGATCGCCTTTCGGGTGCGGAGCATCCAGTGTGTTCTGATCGTTAGTGTAAGCGTGGATGGTGGTCATCAGGCCTGTAACGATACCGAAGTTGTCGTTCAGGGCTTTAGCCATAGGCGCCAGGCAGTTTGTAGTGCAAGATGCACAGCTGATGATGGTTTCGCTACCATCCAGGATGCTGTGGTTCACATTGAAAACTACAGTTTTCATATCGCCGGTAGCGGGTGCAGAGATAACAACACGCTTAGCGCCTGCGGTGATGTGTGCCTGGGCTTTGTCAGCGTCTGTGAAGAAACCTGTGCACTCCAGTACAACATCTACGTTGTGCTGACCCCATGGAATTTGAGCCGGGTCTTTCTGTGCATATATTTTGATCTGCTTGCCATTTACGGTGATAGCGTCATCGCTGTTTGTAACTTCAACATCGAAACGGCCCTGGGCGCTGTCGTATTTCAGCAGGTGCGCCAGTACGTTCGGCTGTGTGAGGTCGTTGATAGCTACAACTTCAATGCCTTGCATGTTGTAGATCTGGCGGAACGCCAGGCGGCCAATGCGGCCAAAACCATTAATGGCAACTTTTACTGTACTCATTTTATGGGGTTAATTTTGAAAATGTGCCGCAAAGGTACGAGGCAGGAGGGACAATGTAAAATGCAAAAGGAAAAAATACATTGTAATCTATTGCAATATATAGTGCAGCCGCTTGTATTTTACGTCTTTCATTTACAATCTTTGCGGAATGAATACGGAAACGCAGCAGCAACCGATCAGTGTCAGCCCAACTTACCGCTGGATAGAGAACGCTCATATATTCCTGTGGCTGATCAAAGACTTGTGCTGGGCACTGGAGTTCAAACCGGGTGGGGTATTCATGGTCTTTCCTACCATTGCTGTCGCGTTCTATATTACCTGGAAATCAAGAAATATCCGTTCTGAGTTGTTTCATAACATAGCTGTATGCTTCTGGATATTGGCCAATAGTACCTGGATGATCGGCGAATTCACAGATCACGAAGCGCGACCTTATGCAGCGGTACTTTTCGGATTGGGGCTTGCAGTGATCCTGGTATATTATGTGCTGTTTTTCGCGAAAGACCGAAAAGCTGAGAAAGTGTATACCCTGCAAACTAGCTCACCAGCTTCAAACCGATAATAGAAGCGATCAATGTAAAGATGAACAGCATACGCCAAAATTCAGCTGCTTCGTTGAAGAACAGTATACCTATGATGGCTGTGCCTACTGCGCCGATACCCGTCCATACTGCATAGGCTGTACCCATAGGTATGGTTTGGATGGCTTTATTGAGCAGGATAAAGCTGATAGTGATGCAGATAAAGAACCCGACACCCCAATACATGTTCTTGAAGTTGTTGGAGAACTTAAGGCAGGTGGTAAAACCTACTTCGAATAGACCGGCCAATACGAGGATGAACCAATTCATGTCTTTAATGTAAAAAGCAAAAGTACTGACTCTTAAGCTTTAAGACGGGTATGTTTTAGATGCTAATACGTCGGTCGTCTTCCAGCACCACGGTGACGGGAAACATCTTTGCCGGCTTGTGTGTAGGTACCCATCCGCGTTTGTTGGCGCAAACCAGCAGCAGGCCATGGTCATCGCCCATGGCTACGAAATCGTGCAGTACCGGACCCTTGCGGAAATGGGGGATCTGGTAACCTTCCTTGATCCTTAAAACGGTCTCCGGTACGTCGTCAACTACCAGGCCTATCTCGCTCACTTCAACGATACAATCTGAAGAAAACGCATCGTTGGAATGGTACGGCAGATCGAAACGGGTGATGAATTCGACAATATTGCCGTTGTTGTCAAGGAAGTAGAATGATTGGGCATTCCAGTCGTCGTACCCGGCAATAAGCATATCGTTTACCGGCAGTATGTCCAGCTTATTGTTCATCCATTCAAAGCTGTCGGAGAACTTGTTGTTGACGATGTTGAATGCAAAATGATAGAAGGGTTTGCTGTCGGCTATCTCTTCAAAGGTTAGCACAGTTTTACCGGCTTTGAAGGAAACGCTCTCATCAGTTTCAGCAACGATATCCAGTTCCATTGTTTTATTGTAAAACAAACGCGTACGGTGCAAGGAGTTGGTTTTCAGAATAAGTTCTTTGATGTGCATTGGTACTGATGAAACCTCTAAAATAGTGCCAATTAATGTATACCCCTTGCATTAAGCGCCTTCTGATACAACCTCGCATTCTTCTGGTGCTCTGCATAGCTGCTGGCAAAACGGTGGTAGCCACTGAAGTCTTCTTTAGCACAGAAGTAGATGTATTTGGTATCGGGTGCGTTCAGCACTGCTTCTAAAGTTTTTTTGGAGGGTGTACAGATAGGACCCGGAGGCAGGCCTGCATGTACATAGGTGTTGTAGGGCGAAGGATTTTTTAAAGGCTCGCCACCAATGCGCCTCAGTCCAAAATTGTTAGCAGCATATTTCACAGTTGGATCTGCCTGCAGTCGCATGCCGATCTTCAGCCGGTTCATGTACACACTGGCTATATTGCTTTTTTCATCGTGCTTGTTTGTTTCTTCTTCTACTATAGAAGCAATGGTAACTACTTGCTCAGGAGTGAGGCTCTTTGCTGCTGCTTTTTGTTTGCGCTCGTTGTTCCAGTATTGTTTGTAGTATTTCGCCAGTTTCGCAAAAGTTTTCTCTGCGTTGGTGTTCCACCAGAATTCATAAGTATCGGGAATCACTGCAGCCATGGCTGTATTACTGTCAAGGCCGTATTGCGAAAGGAAATTACTGTCGCTGAGCAAAGCCAGCAATTGGGTTGAATCTGCCTCAAGGTTCTTAGAAATTAGCCGTACAAGATCTTTTTTTGTCCGCAGCTTATTGATGACGAGTTTAACCGGTTCCTGGTCTCCGTTGCGCAGTCGGCGAACAAGGTTGTAATTGCTCATGCCCTTGTTGATCTTGTATTTACCTGCTTTTACCTTAGAAGGGTAATCGGAGCGTTTTGCAACCTGGTCGAAACTAGACATATTGCGAATGAAGCCGCCGTCCTGCAGTGATCTTCTTACATCGTCGTAGGTAGCACCCGTGTGGATGTACAGGTAGTCGCCTTTCATGTCGCCCGTATTGGGGCCAAACACGCCCCATAGCGCTATGCCGCCCACGATAAATAAGACGAGTATCAGCAATCCTATCCAGCGAAATATCCCTTTTTTAGAAGCCATAGTGTAAAATAAAAATACCTGCTCAAAGGTAGAGCAGGTATCTATTTAAAAAATTCGTTCCTGAATTAATTTGCCGGAGCAGGAGCTGGTGCTTGCTGGCCCTGACCTTGTTGCTGAGCAGGTGCACCGCTATTTTGCGGCTGGCGTTGTTGCTGCAGTTCTTTCGGAGTTTCGAAGAACATAACCATCAGCACGCAAAGGCCGGCGATAACGCCCATGGTGGTCCAGGTGCCTTTTTCCATAACGTCGGTAGATTGCTTAACGCCCATTACCTGGGTACCAATGCTTCCGAATGTGCCTGACAAGCCGCCACCTTTAGGGTTTTGTACTAATACAAAAAATGCTAAAACCACACAAGCTAACAATATAAGTATGGTGATCAATGATATCATGACTGTTTTTCTTTTAAGATTTCTTCAATACGGCGAGCAAAATAAGCATTTTTTTGCGGATTGCGCAAACTTAGTTTACGATACATATCTATCGCCTTATCATATTTTCCTTGTTTGACATGTATTTCTGCCAGCGATTCGCTCACAAGCCCTTCTTCCTGGGTGATGGAATTAACGGCCATTTCGAACACGTCTTCAGGTATTTCCTCATTCTCTTCCTCCATTGCAGCAGCCAGTTTTTCTTTCTGCCACATGGTCTTGAGCGCCTTCTGATCCTGCTCTTCTTCTTTTTCCTTTTGCGATTTCGTTTTGAAATGGGTCAGCCATTCAGCAAAACTCATCACCACCATAAGCGATTTCTCCTTCTCGTCCTCTGTCTGCTGGTGCAGTTCGTCGGCATCGGGCATATCGCTCGACACTTCAACACCCTGGTGTAAAAAATAATCTTCCGTATAGATCGGTTGTATCAACGGTTCTTCCTGCATTGTTTCGTTCTCTTCTGCTATTATCTGCTCGTCTTTTGTTTGCAATGTAACAGGCTCGGGCGGCAGTGTGGCACTTTCTGCTACCACAATATCGTCCACTTCTTCAGTAATACCCGATACATTCTGCAAATAGCCATGAAACTGTAGCCAGTTGCCCATGTACAGTTGCATGTTGTTCATAAGGCCCGGCGAGAAAGGTTCATGCCTTTGCTTGCGGGCAGCTTCAAAGTAGTGGCCTGGCGTGAAGTATGGATACGTCTGCACGAGTGTTGCTATGTCTTCCACATCAGCATCCGTTATCGATTGCGGTTCGCGCAGCATTTTTGTTATTTGTGAAATGTTTGGTGTTGCCATACGCCCTCGTTACCAGTTTACAAATGCTTTATTAAAAATATCGTCAGCCAGCTGGTTGCCTATTTCCTCTATCAGCTGCCCTTCAGCCTGCTGAACTGTCCGGTTGGCAGAGAAGTCGGCAAAGCGGGTAAACGATTGTGTGAAATCAGCTTTTTTGTCCAGGCGGTTCTTGAACACAATGTTAACCGTGATGGTCAGCCTGTTTGTTGTGGCCTGTTGGGTATTCTCCACGCCCGATACTGTTACCTCATAAGCGGTGATCGTTCCTGCCAGGTCGTAGTCTGCATCGTCCGTTTTTACCGGGGCCAGGCCGGTTTGCGAGAGTATCCTGCTTCTTATCTTGGTGGTAAGCGACGGGCTCAGGCTGGGAACGATGTTGCGCGCACGGTTTTCTAAGACGTGTATATTGATGCTTTTGCCCTGGATGCTGGCGCCGGTGAAACTATATACACCGCAGCCCGCTAAGGCAAAGACAAAAACTACCGAAAGTAAAAGAAGAAACCGTTGCATCATGAACATGTAAAATTAGGCTGAATAAATAGAAACGCAATTACTCTTTAATATCGTATTCCTTAATCTTGCGGTATAGCGTTCTTTCTGAAATACCCAGCTCGTTGGCGGCATCGCGGCGGCGGCCACGGTGCTTTTTCAGCGCTTTCATGATAAATTCTTTTTCCCTGTCGGCCAGCATCAGCGATTCTTCCACGTCTTCGTGGTGATCGACATGGTCGTTGGGCTGCAACAGGACATGCGTATTCGGATTGTAAGGCGCTGCTGCTACTACGGGTACCGGCTCGGTACTCGCTGCGTTGTACGCAGGAAGCATGGTCTCATTCCCCGGTTGCGCGGGGAAGTGGCCCTGGTGGTGCGCCAGTTCAAAGAACATAGCCTTCAGGTCGTTCATATCTTTCTTCAGGTCGAAGAAGAGTTTGTACAGGATGTCGCGTTCTGTGTTGCTGGAGAAATCTTTACCCGAAGCAACAGGAGATCCGGCAGGAGGCATCAGAGCCAGGCTTCGGTTCGTGTCCTTTTGCGGCAGGAACTTGTGGAGGGTTTCAGCACTGATGCTTTTGTCGGTACTTAATACCGAAATCTGTTCGGCAATATTTTTCAGCTCGCGAACGTTTCCGGGCCATGGGTAGGATACCAGCAATTGCTGCGCAGAAGCGTCGAGTTGTACTGATTGTGTTTTATAGCGTTCGGCAAAGTCGGTTGAGAATTTGCGGAACAGCAACGGAATATCATCAGGCCTGTCGCGAAGTGCCGGCACGCGAATGGGCACCGTGCTTAAACGATAATAAAGATCTTCGCGGAACTTGCCCTGGGTTGTGTATTCCAACAGGTCTTTGTTGGTGGCAGCGATGACTCGTACGTCTGTTTTTTGCACTTTAGATGAACCTACGCGGATGAATTCGCCGCTTTCCAATACACGCAACAGGCGTGCCTGCGTGCCCAGCGGCATTTCACCTATTTCATCAAGGAAGATGGTACCGCCATTCACTGTTTCAAAATAGCCCTTGCGGCTGTCAACAGCCCCGGTAAAAGAGCCTTTCTCATGGCCGAACAGTTCGCTGTCGATGGTGCCTTCCGGTATTGCACCGCAGTTGACCGCAATAAACGGGTTATGTTTTCTTGAAGATAAAGCGTGTATGATATTGGCAAAGGCTTCTTTACCCACACCGCTTTCGCCGGCAATTAGTACCGACAGATCGGTAGAAGCCACCTGGGAAGCTGTATTGAGTGCGTGGTTGAGGGCCGGTGAATTACCTATGATGCCAAACCTGTTCTTAATGCTCTGAAGATCCATAAAACCTGCCCCTGGGGCGTCAATTTTAGATTAGTTAACAGAAACTATTTCACCCTGCAGGGTAGCACCCGTTGTCGAGATGATCTTCACGTTCACATAGTCACCCTTGCTCAGCCCGTATTCCCCTTTGGGGAAAACAACGACTTTGTTCTGGCTATTGCGGCCGCTCCAGTTGAGTTCGCTGCGTTTGCTCTGACCTTCTATCAGCACCTCGAACACCTTGCCGATCTCCATCTTATGGTTCTCACGTGTGTGGCTGTATTGCAGCGAAATGATCTCTTCCAGCCTTCTTTTCTTTACTTCTTCGGGCACATCATCCTCGTAGCGACGCTCGGCCAGTGTGCCGGGACGTTCGCTGTAAGAGAACATATACGCCATGTCGAAACCGCAATGATCGATCAGGCTTAAAGTATCCTGGTGTTCTTCTTCTGTTTCCGTGCAAAAGCCACTGATGACGTCAGTGCTCAATGCGCAATCGGGCATTATTTCTTTAATGCGTTTTACCTTAGAAAGGTACCATTCGCGGGTATACGTACGGTTCATCAGCTGCAATATGCGCGTGTTGCCACTTTGCACAGGCAGGTGAATGTATTTGCAGATGTTATCGTATTTCGCCATGGTGTGCAGCACGTCATCCGTAATGTCTTTAGGATGCGAGGTGCTGAACCTGATTCTCAACTTTGGCGAAATGAGCGCCACCATCTCCAGCAGTTTAGCAAACGTAACAGCATCTTCCAGGTTTTCCGGGGCGTAATGATAGCTGTCTACATTCTGACCCAGCAGGGTTACTTCGCGGTAGCCGCGCTCAAACAGGTCCTTACACTCGTTTATAATACTTACTGCATCACGACTGCGTTCGCGACCGCGGGTAAACGGAACTACACAGAACGAACACATGTTGTTACAGCCGCGCATGATGCTCACAAAAGCAGTAACACCATTGCTGTCCAGACGCACAGGCGAGATATCGGCATAAGTCTCTTCACGGCTCAGCAACACGTTGACGGTCTTTTGTCCGCCTTCAGCTTCGGCAACCAGGCCCGGCAGGCTGCGATAAGCATCGGGACCTACCACTATATCTACCAGTTTCTCTTCTTCCAGGAATTTTGCCTTGAGGCGCTCGGCCATACAGCCCAGCACGCCAACCAACATACCCGGGTTTCTATCCTTCACTTTGCGGAAGGCCTGTAAACGGTTGCGCACGGTTTGCTCTGCCTTTTCACGGATCGAGCAGGTATTGAGTAACACCAGGTTAGCCTCCTCGAAGTTGCGGGTGGCGCCATAGCCTTGCTCATTTAATATAGAAGCTACGATCTCGCTATCGCTGAAATTCATCTGGCAGCCATAGCTTTCTATATAGAATTTTTTACTGTATTGGTTCGGGTCGCCCTGGAAAGGTTCATAAGCCTCTCCCTGGCGGTTTTCTTCTATTACTTTCTGCAGGGTCTCTGCCATAATTTCCGATTCTGTGTCTGCAAAGGTACAGGATAGACGGTGAATTTGAAGCTAAAATGCAGATAAACAATGGAAAATCGTGATACGTGAAAAAGCCGGGGAAACAGCAGGACATGACACCATGGCTTTCAGGAGCTTAAAGCCATGGTTTTAGTTATTCTGGCTAGCACAACGGATATTTGCGGTCAAAATAGGGCAGGATATGATCAATACTGTATTATATGATATGGACGGGCTGTTGCTGGATACCGAACCGCTGTGGGGTGAAAGCATGCTGCGAATAGCCGCCAAGCATAAAATACCCATCGGCCCGGACAGGTTCAAAGAAACCACAGGACTGAGGATATACGAGGTGACAGAATACTGGTCAGTAAAATATCCCTGGAATGGTAGCACGTCGGTGGAAGTGGCTGAGGAGATACTCGACGATATAATAGATGCATCGAAAAGGGCAGGCCGGGTATTGCCGGGTGTTATCCAATCGCTCGAACTGCTGAAGAACAACGGTTTTAAAATAGGACTGGCTTCTTCCTCGCCGGCCCGTATGATACACGCACTGGTTGACCATTTTGGTATCACCCATTATTTCGATTGTATTTCCTCGGCAGACGTGGTGGAACTGGGCAAGCCGCATCCCGGTGTGTTCATGCATTGTGCCTCAGCAATGGCCTCAACTCCTTTGCAATGCGTGGTGTTCGAAGACTCGGTAAACGGTATGATAGCCGGCAAGGCGGCTCGCATGAAGGTGGTTGTAATACCGGATGCCCTGCATTTCGACGATCCGCGATTTGCGCTGGCTGATGCTAAACTTTCGTCAATGGAGGATTTTGACCTGGATGTGCTGAAAAGGTTATAACAATGTCTTCTGTATCCGGCGCTTATTGACAAGTTTGTCGATGATCATCAGGGACAATATAATATTTACAAACATCAATCCAGTTAAAGCATCGCTGTTGATGAATGTTGGTATATCCAAAGTGCCAGCGTTGCTACCTGCCCAGTTAGCACCAATAATTGAATAAACAACGGCCGACGCCAGCATGAGCAGAAAAAACGCTGCGATCCCTTTTACTACCCAATCATTGAGATAGCGGGCAGTGGCAACGGCAACTTTCGCACCTGCAATATTATCCATCACATTTGCGGTGAAACGCATGGACGGGTGGTGTGTTTCCATGCCGGTTAGTTCAGTTTGCATTGATTGCAACTCATCATATTTTGTCCGCCACACCTCGTTCGATGAGATCAACTGCGCAATGCGCTGCCTTTCTGTTTCGCTGCAGCTACCATCCAGGTATTCCCAAAGCTGCATGTCCATATCTTCAAACTGCTGTTGCATAACTAACAATTTACTATTTATACGCTATTGCATCTGCGGGATAGCGTTGTTCTAAAATGTTTTTCAATTTCTGTCGTGCGCGAAACAGGCGCACTTTTACATTATTGGACGTCTGCCCCGTGATCGTCGCTATTTCTTCCAGCGATTGCTCAGCCTGGTAAAACAGGGTGAGTATCTCCGCGTCTGCACTTTCCAGCTGGCTCATCGCTTTGTGCAACAGGTTGCGGGTGGAATTGGAATCACTCTTATCCGAGGCCTTTTCCGTAGCTGACAGCATAGCGCCTACGCCAGGGTGGGCATCAACCGAGACTGTTGCCGTTTTTCTCTTTCTTAGATGAGACAGGCAGGTGTGGTGGGTAATAGCATATAGCCAGGTGCTGAATTTGCTTTTGCTGTTAAAACCCGCCAATGAACGATAGGCTTTGACGAATACATCCTGGGCTATTTCTTCCGCTTCCTCGCGATTATCGACATACCGCATAGAAATAGTAAATACAAAATGCTGATAACGATCTACCAGCACGGAAAAAGGCTTTTGTTCCCCTTTCAATACCAGCCCGATGATATCGGTGTCTTGTAGGTTTTGGTGCATTATGGATAGTAGACGCCGGAAAACTAATACAGGTTACAGGAAAATTTTCTTTTTTTAGCTGTAACCTGTCAGGCAATGACGTAGTCTTAATTGCTGTAACATTTAAAACACAACGATCATGATTGAAGAAAGTGTAATTA
>JAJNBR010000086.1 GCA_021156265.1 Flavipsychrobacter sp. | reverse complement strand
AACGCGCATAGGTATGGCTCCTTAGTTGCAAGAGGCTCATCAAAGTATCTACCGTGGCGCTATTCACCGCCCATGGATCGTCGCGATAAATTTTTTCCATCCGTTGTGCAACGGTATCCTTCAAATCGGTGATGTCGAGGTTGAATATCGCGCCTAGCTTTTCATCTTTATCCCGCTCTATAAAATACTGTAGCAGATCCCTGGTACGCCGTTCCACACCGGCATCTACGTCGCCGTGCGCCAGCAGTTTCCCATTTTCCCATATCTTGTTGCGTTCCAGTGTGTTCTTCAATATCCGGTACTGGCTGATCGAGGAAACCGAGAACGCGCTCCACGGTCCGAAAAGTGAAAACAAGCCGACGAGGATGAGTGTAGCGGGAATAACTTTAATATTCTTCTGCTTCGAGAAAATAAAATACAGTGCTATACAGACCAGCCAGCATCCAAGCGCCACCAGGTAATACCTGGGCTCGGTCACGCCATATTGCCGTATGCGGACGCCGATAGCCACAAACAGCAAAACAGTTACGGGCAGCATGGCTATAAAAAAGAACCTGCTGAATAGCCTCACCCAGGGCTTGTCCTCATCATTCCTTAAAGGGTATACCAGCAAAACGGCCAGGATACCGATTACTGCATAACACATGATCAGCATGCTCACCCACCCTTTCGGAAGGTTCCAGATGGCAAGTATCTTGCCTCCGTATGCGTACAAGATGATGAGATAGATGGTGGCTAAAGGTATCAGTATGTACTGTGCGAATATTTTAAGGCCTTTGGGATATTCTTTTTCCAGGTGTAGCTCCGTGAAATTTCGTGGTACTCCCCCGAGAAAGAACCAGGTGTTGAATATGCCTGCTATCACCATCCACAACTGGGCGTAGGTCTTGGGATCGATGGTAAACTGTAGAAGATTGTCGAGCGCATAAATAGCCAGGGCAAGACCGGCGAAGAGTGCCCCGGAAAAAATAACCGAAATGAACATCCGGACATACAGCGTTTCATTGAACCTCCAAAAGCCCAACCGCTCATCCGTTTTTGTATAGGCTGCTATAGCAACCCATAAGTGCATGACGAGGCACAACACAAAAAAGCTGATAGTGGCCACGTCGGTTTGTCCGAACTTATCCGGCGCAAGAAATATCCCGTATAAGATCACCATGACAGTAGCTATACCGGGGATGACAGCCTTCGAGCCTGCGCGCCGTTCTGCGAACAACGTTGCCCCTATGGTGAACGGCAGTGCCAGTATGCAGGTGAATAAAAGCTTTATCAAAAAACTATTATCATCAATTTCCTGCGAGATCATACCAACGGCAGTAAAGGTGCCCGTTATGGCAAACACCAGGGGTAAGGGAAAACGTTTGAAGGTTTCCTCTGCCTGGGTGGTAAGGTAGTCCAGTGATAGAAATCTCATTTGAGGTAGTAACTCTAAAAATAGCAATTTATTGCTGTCTGCCATGTGCCCCTGACAGGCATTCGTTTATCCCTTCGCCTGATGAAACCCTACTTTCGCCGTACACAAATAGCATTTCGCCGAATGTGAGTGAGAGTATTAGATATTTTTACATTATTTTGACCGAAAAATTAAACAAGCCTATGAAACCTGTTCTATTCTTTCTCGCCTTAGTTATTCCGTGCATGGCCTTCGCGCAGTCCAATAACGGGCTGGTGGCGCACTGGACATTTGATGGAAATGCCGTTGACAGTTCCGGTAACGGTCACCACGGCACAATGAATAATGTTACGTTCGCAGCGGGCAAAAGCGGCACGGCTAATACCGCCATGCGTTTTGCCGGTGCCCCTAACAGCTATGTGACCGTACCTTATCAAAGTGACCTGAACCTGTCGAACTTTTCGATATGCGCGGTGATAAAACCCGAAGGACATTATACTGCCGTCTGCCAGCACAGCCTTATCCTGACCCGCGGGTTGAATAACACTCCAGGTTGCTATCAGCTGGGTTTTTTCGACAATGCCTATGACAGCAGCTGTACCAGCTTTGACACCAACAAGTACGTGTTCTTTGCTGCCGGCGGAACAACCAATTATCCTTACCACGCCGCCTGGCAGAGCTCGGCCAAAGTGCATACCAACCAGTGGTATTGCCTGATCGGGACATTTGATGGTTCCGTGTTCAAGATCTATGTGAACGGCGTTTTAGTAGCTACTGCTCCCCCGCCGTCGCCTGTACCTCTGGGCAGCAGCACAGACGGACTTACTATCGGCGCCAACACATTTGGTAACAGCGCTACTTTCCCCTACTGGTACAAAGGCCTCATGGACGATCTGCGGATCTACAACCGTGTGTTGTCTGACAGCGAGCTTACGACCTATTGTGTGCCACAGGGCGATGGCGGAGGCGACACCACAAACGCTGTCTATGACGGCCTGCAGCAAACTATCAACATTGGCGTGGTACCTAATCCTAATTCGGGAAGTTTCCATGTAACAGGTGCCATCCGTGCTGCTACGGCAGACATCGAAGTGGTGAATATGATTGGACAGCGTGTATACAAAACCACGGTTAGGCCTCTTAACCAAAACCTGGACGAACGCATAGACCTGATGGATGCAGCTGAAGGGATCTACTTTGTACGAGTGGCTGCCGAAGGTGAGATTAAAACTTACAGGGTCCTCGTACAACGATGATACGATCAGAAATTATGATGAAAAACAGGTACCCTATGGTGCCTGTTTTTTTAGGATTGCTTTCTTAATCTATTCTATATGAAGAAGTTACTGCGGGGCTTGTCGTCCTGAAGCTAATCGGTAACAATAAGGTAATGTCCGCTGGAATAGTTTTGCTGACAGGCTGAGTATGGAGATCATACTGCTTGTACTCGGCGGCCTCGGCTTGTTCCTTTTTGCAGTCAATATGTTGTCGGCCACACTGGGCGACCTGCTGGGCGATAAGGCGCGGCATACCATTGCAAAGTATGTGTCCAATATATTCACCTCCATTCTTACCGGCCTTATCGTTACCATCATACTCGATTCATCCTCAGCAGTTATTATACTTACCATAGTGTTGGTCAATGCCCGCGTGCTCACTTTTCACCAGGCCATGGGTATAGTGATGGGGGCAAACGTCGGTACAACGTTTTCGTCCCAGCTCATAGCGTTGGATATCGGCAAGTACGCCCCACTCGTTATGGTAGCGGGTGTACTACTCGGCTTGTTCAGCCGCAGCGATAAGTTGTCGAAAACTGCGAAGGCGCTGATCTATTTCGGTATCCTGTTCTTTGGTTTATATACTATGGAGCGATCGGTGGAACCTCTTCGGGATTCTGACACCTTCACAACGCTGATGGAACAGATGAACAATCCACTGAAAGGTACAGCCGCCGGTGCGTTTGTTACATTGATCATTCAATCGTCGAGCGCAACGGTGGGTATAGTGATAACGCTGGCAAAAAAAGGCATGATAGAATTACCCGGTGCGCTGGCCGTAATGCTGGGTGCAGAGCTGGGCACCTGTGCCGATACGCTGGTAGCAACGATACGTTCCAACAGGCAGGCGATCAAGACCGGTTTGTTTCATCTCGGGTTTAATCTCATCAGCATCGTACTCGGGCTTATTTTCTTTCGTCCGTTCGTGGAACTTGTCGCTAATATTTCCGGTGGCGCAAGCCTGGCACAACAGGTCGCCACGGGGCATGTACTGTTCAACCTGGCAGGTGTGTTGCTCTTCCTGCCCTTTGTAAAACCCATAGCGCGGGCACTGGACTGGCTGGTACCTGATAAGCCTATAGCATCAATGCGTTCTCCGGTGACGGGCTAATGTTCTATTCTATGTACACAGGAGTATTGTGGGCCAGCAAGGAGTATCAATCAACGGAGAATTGCATTATTTCTGTGAGTGACAAAGGTGTCGAGACCCATTCGGTGATCGTCGGCGCTTCAGGTAACCTGCCCTTTTGCGCAGAGTATCTTATAAAAACAAACGCCGACTGGGAGACATGCTATTGCCAGCTGAGCTTGCAGATAAATGGTAATACCAAGACTGTGCTAGTGCAAAAAGAGAAGGATGGCTGGTTGCAAGATGGCAAGCTCGTGAGTGCGTTTGACGGTTGCATGGATGTTGATATCCCGATAACACCTTTCACCAACACGTTGCCTGTAAACAGGTGCAAGATGGCGATAAATGAAAGCTGTCCGATAAAGGTTGTGTACTTCGATATCCTGAACGGCAGCGTCAGGGCACTACAGCAAAAATATACACGCGTGTCGGACCGCCGGTTCAGGTATGAAAATGTGCCTAACGATTTCGAAGCAACGATAACAGTAGATAACGCCGGATTGGTAATAGAATATCCCGGATTGTTTGAACGTGTGGCGGTGTCGCAGTGGTTTTAGTAATAGGTGAACGCATATTCATGCGTCATAGTGAGCTTGCCGTGGTCATACCAGGTTTCTTTGGTGTAGTTGCCGGCAGTGTCGAAGTTGTCATAGTTGATCGTACATGCAGTTTCAGGAACATCGCCTTGATAAGTGATCTTTTCGACCAGCCTTCCATCTTCGTATTTGCTGGTTTGGCGCTGGTACACCCTTTCTGTCAGGCCATCATGCCAGCGCTGTTCAATCAGGTGGTCATTATCGTCGTATACGTAAGTTAATTTGCGGCCCTCTGATGAAATGGTCTCTATAGCGTTGCCGTTTTTATCGTTGGTGTTGGTCCATTCTGTATGTGTATTAAAACCATCCGTGATTTCCTTTATCACAAACCCCTGTGCGTTGTACTCATTGTACTGAAAATATTCCGGTGGTTCCGGCAACAGCCTTTCGTTACCATCATTATCGTGGGTGTGAAATACCTGGCTTTTCACCAATTGGCCGGCAGGGTTATAAGTGTAGATCCATTTCATACTCATGTGCACTGCCTTAGGAATATCCATACTCTTTTCTACCATTTTCCCTTCCTCGTTATAACGAAGCGTTTCAACCAAAGCAAGTTCACCATCAGCTTTTTCCCTGTATGTCACGTACTGCCTCACCGCAGTTTTTACCCTGCCCTTAATTTCTTTGTTGTTGAACGATCCAAACCTGCTTTGCCCGAATGCCGGGTAAAGGAAGAAAGCCAGGAGAACGAACAGGAATGAGTATTTCATACAGTCAGTTTTTGGCGTTACCAAATTTAAGAAATTTAAAATGCAAACGGTGTACTGCAATAAAGGAAAGCAATAACTTAGCTATCAAACAGAACCGATGAAGATCGCTACCTATAATGTAAATGGTGTGAACGGCCGCCTGCCGGTATTACTGCGCTGGCTGGAAGAGTCTGCGCCCGACGTTGTTTGCTTGCAGGAGTTGAAAGCGCCGCAGGAGAAATTTCCGGAGCAGGCTATTCGCGACCTGGGTTATACACCCATCTGGCATGGACAAAAAAGCTGGAACGGCGTGGCGATATTGTCGAAGTCTGGAGATATCATGGAAATGACCCGCGTGCTGCCGGGTGACCCTGAAGACACCCATAGCAGGTACATCGAGGCGAAAGTGGATGGTATCATAGTTGGCTGCCTGTACCTGCCCAACGGCAATCCTGCTCCGGGACCGAAGTTCGACTACAAACTAAAATGGTTCGAACGATTAACGCTTCATGCAGCGGAGTTGTGGGCACTAGATATTCCTGTAGTATTGACCGGTGACTATAACGTGATGCCCACCGAGATAGACGTGTACAAACCTGAACGCTGGGTGAACGATGCGCTGTTCAGGCCCGAAACGCGGGCGGCATTTCAAAAACTAATGTCGCAGGGCTGGACGGACGCCGTCCGAAAGCTGCACCCCGATGAAGTGATCTATACCTTTTGGGATTATTTCCGCCAGGCTTATGAACGCAACGCGGGTCTTCGTATCGATCACTTCCTGCTCAGTCCGCATATTGATAAACGACTAGTGAATGCGGGCGTTGACCATCATGTTCGTGGTTGGGAAAAGAGCAGTGACCACGCACCTGTGTGGATTGAGATCAAATAGCAATCCGTAACTACTGTTTTTTACAGCAGTCGTCAAGTTTCAGATATGCCTGCGGATCGGCCTGCACATCATCTGCATCAAAACCAACTTTGGCAATTGCCTGGCGTATTCTTTCAGGGCTCGTCTTTTTTGGGTTAAATATTACGTTGACTGTCTTTTGCTGTTCATCGATATCCACACGCTTTATTCCTTTCTCGCAAAAAACAGCTTTTTCTAATCTCTCTCCGCAGCTTTCACACTTCCTGCAGTGATCGCAGTAGATAGACGCTTTGATGGCAATAGTGGTAGCCTTAGTTTGAGCAAACGAAAGACTTACAGTTGTAGCGAATAATATAACGAAAAGATACAGCGATTTCATTCCGGCAAAGATATGCCATCTGCCTAAACCTGATGCTAGGGATTGCAGATTACTGAAGCCTTCCAACAATACTTCGGCCATACGCGTTGATTAAGATGGAACTTAAAAAAATACTATTAATGGTCATATTTCATCAATTTTTAATTTTATATTTGAGATACAATGAAAAAGCTGATAGGAATAGTATCCCTGGTCTGCTACCTGGTGAGTTCGCTCAGCTTGTCGATCGCCGTCAGCTATTGCAATCAAAAGATCACAGGAATATCTCTGTATCATCCGCATGACGTACGATGTTGTTGTGATGACGCAAGCGAGAATGAATGCTGTGACGATGATGTCATAAAAGTAGATAAGACGGATGACCACTACCCGTTTTCTACGCAACTTAACCTGGAGCCACCCATTGCATTAATTTCCTTATTCTTCCCACAGTATCTTTGGAGAGATTTAAATGTCCACGTTGTTAGTGACGACGATTACAGGTCTCACCCGCCACCTATTTTATTTGCAAAGCTTCCCCTCTACATTTTTATTTCGGCGCTGAAAATTTGATTTAGGCCGAATTGCCTGATATTATTTTGTTTTTACATCAAATCATTTTTATGAAAAATATACTTGTACTTTCCTGTTTCATGTCTTGTAGCTGTGCCTACGCGCAAAATACAATAGACAACTATACAACCAGCACCAATACATTTACCGAGATCGCCAATTCAACGCACGGCATTGGCGATGCTCAAGACCTGGACTATGTGCCGGGCAGGCGCAGCGAATGGTGGATACTGAACAAAGAAGCTACAGCCGCCAACATGGTCATCATTTACGACGCAGGCATACCCTCGCAAACGCACCAGAAAAGGAAAGACTCTCATGCCGACCATTTTATGGCGCGGTCTGTTGCGTTTACCTTCGGTGATAATAACTATTTCGTTACCGCACAGGAAATACAAAGCACAGACGGCTCAACGTTCATGGGGCCTGCTCTATGGTCGAGCGACACGTCGATCTTTGCGCGCCTGCACCAGAACAACTGGGTGCCGGGTGAACTGCTGGGCAGCCATATAGATATGCTGCACCAAAGCCCATACGGCATGGGTGTAGCACACGATCATGATAATGTTTACTGGTATTTTGATGGTCACAATGGCAACATCTGCAAATATGATTATGCCGTGCCGCACGGTGTTGGCGAAGACGACCATTCGGACGGGAAAATTCACCGTTATAGTGATGTAACCGTAACGCGCGTACCTAACCAGCCCAGCCATATGGTAGTTGATAAACAAAACAGCTGGCTGTACTTCATTGATGGCAGCACCAAAAAAGTAAGACGACTGAAAACAACCAGCGGTAGCATTGGCGGTAATCTGACGCCGTCATCAGGTTCTATGGAGCCTTTGGCTGAGTATAAAGAAGTGACCGGCGCGCAGGTAGAAGACGTGGTAACATCAGGCCTCACAAAACCCGTGGGTATTGATTACAGGAAGGACAGGCTGCTGGTTACTGATAATGCTACCGGCAATATCCATATCTATAATGTAAGCGCAATGCCGGCTACGCTGGTGGGTACCATCATCACCGGTGGCCCAGGTGTCAGGGGCGTACGTATCGACTGGAATAATAAGATATGGTATGTGAACGGCACTACTCAAAAAGTAATGCGCATTGATAATCCGAATGTGGTTTCAGTGGATGATGTTGCACTTAGTGTACCGCAGTTCAATATTTACCCTAACCCGGTATCGGGCACTCTGAATATCAACCTCGCCGACCTGAACGGACGCGCTGATATCAGGATCACGGATATGACAGGTAAAGTGGTTTACCAAATCAACACTGCCGAAAAACTGACCAGCATTGTTACCAGTTCCTGGGCAAAAGGAATGTATACCGTTCAGCTGGCTTACAACAATACTGCAGCAAGCAGCAGGATAGTTGTTCAATAAACGTATTAGGCTATAGTGCAGAAAAATCGGGCAAAATACCCGGTTTTTCTTTTTATATATAATTTTAACTTAAATCATAACGTTCTCTTATTGTTTCTATTATTCCCCGAAAGGGGCAATAAATTACCTATCTTTGCGTAGCATTTAACCAAAGAGAGAACACTATGAATTTGAAGAAGAAAGCACTAATAGTAACATCATTTATCACCATTATATCAGCTTCGCTTGTATCCTTTAATGCCGCTGAGAATAATGTCGAAAATAACATAGTTAAAACAGCAAGCATAAAGCCAGCCGCTAAAATTGTTGCTGTAACAAATGTGGCTACGAATATTGCCGGTTTGTATGATGAACTGAATCTGCAAAGTACAGGTTTGTCGAAGCAGGCATATGACTTTGCCGCTAAAGGGTATGCCAAACTGAAAGATGCACACCGCCTGGGTAACGAGCGTTATTTGACGATCGTTGACTTTAGCCAGTCATCTCGCAGCAAGCGCTTTTACCTGATAGATGTGATCAGCAAAAAACTGGTGACCAATACGTTTGTTGCCCATGGTAAAAATACCGGTGTTGATAAAGCCCAGAACTTTTCGAACACGCCTGAGTCGCACAAGAGCAGCCTTGGCTTTTATTTAACGAAAGGCACATATAGCGGTAAACATGGTCTGTCACTGAAGCTGTCAGGATTGGAAAAAGGTTTTAACGACAATGCAGAAGCACGTGCTATCGTGGTGCATGGTGCAGATTATGTAAATGCAGGTCGCGTAAAATCGGCTTACATGGGTCGCAGTCAAGGTTGTCCTGCCTTGCCGAATGAATTGTCTTCGGAAGTGATCAATAAGATCAAGAATGGCTCTGCAATGTTCCTGTACTATCCTGAACAAGCATATGTAAATGGCTCACAGTTCATCAATAGCTAATTGAAATAACAGATGAAAAAGTCCCCCCGGAAACGGTGGGACTTTTTTTATTTAAAACGCATATCCGAAATATAGGGATCTACCAGCAGCTCATGTCTTTTAGTGGATGCAGGTGATAATGTATTCAGATCATAGACGGTGAAATAACCATTCCTGCCACTGCAAGGTCCCTGGTGATGAGGCGCAGGACCATCGTAGTTTTGGTTGCGGCTAAACACATAAAACTGGCCGTTGCGTTCATCTACAGATACCGTATGCGGCTGGTAAATGCGGCCTTCGATCTTCGTTACCACATTCAGCGTGTTGTAGTCTATGATATACACGGAGCCTTTGAAGCCTGCCGTGCCGTTATCGTCTTCCATACAGGGAACAAACAGGTAGGGTTTCGACTTCGCAACTGATAAAGTCCTTGGCTGCTTACCTACGGGTATCACTTTCACCAGATTATCGCTAGTGCGGTCGAATACCCGGATCTCACTAGACTTTTCGCAGGAAACGAAGTATTTTGATTGGTCGGGTGAAATAATAACCTCGTAAGGGTCCGGTGTAAGGGCCGATGACGTAGTAAGCGGCTTACCGTCTATACTGATCTTCTGCAGGTTGCCATTTGTGGATTTGTATAATGTATTTCCGTACCGGCTGGTAATGTAAAAAGTATCGAATGAACTGTTTGCAGTAATGCCCAGCGGGTTCACCATCCCGGTGTTGGCAAACGGCTGCATGCTTCCGGTAGCTGTATTGATGATGCCCAGCTCATAACTATCGCCGTTGGTGATGGCCAGTTTTGTGCCATCATTAGCAATAGCCATGTTGGTCCAAAACAGGTTGCTGACGGGAAAACTAGCCACTACTTTATCCGTTCGCGTATCGATCTTCAGTACTTCATCGTTGTACCAGAAACAGACGTAAACATATCTGCCATCGCCTGAAGCGCGCAGATAGGTCTGGCTTTCCGGGTACGCCTGCTTACCGACAGGGATGTAGCGCATGACCACTCCTTTTTCCACGTCAATGACCCCGATGATATCGCATTTTTGAAACACGGTATATACTTTCTGCCGTGTGTCTGCCTTGTCGGCAAATGGTATATTGCCATCGGCATCGGGAGCACCGTTGGCTATCCAGTCGCGAACGCGGACATATTCTTCTTTTGAGAGTGGCGGATGGTCGAGCGGCATGGTCGGTACGGCTACGGGACCCAGCAACGAGTCGGTGTTGATAAAATACAGCAGCGGACTGTAATCAATGCTATAAGGCACAACTACGGCTCCATTTCGCCCGCCATCAAACAGGTGTTCCCATGAATCGAGCAGTAACCCGCCCGCATTTTCATAACTGGCTGCATTGTGACAGCCTGAAATAGCGCATTTAGACACCATTATCTCGCTGATGCCTGCAGGAAAATTTCCGGTTGAAACGGGTTGAACTTTTATGGGTTCATGCCGGCAGGCGATAACGCCTGTAAAAACAAGAAGCGGTAAGATCAGCTTGCGCATTTAATATTTTTTGCACTCCACTCTTGCCTGTTGATGCGGAAAATATGTACAGGCGAGCCTTTATAGTTTGTTGTTTTCCAAAGCTTCATGCCATTGGCACGGGCCACGGCCATCGACGGTTCGTTCTCGACATGGATGATAGAAATGAGCGTATCGGTAAGTCCTTTTTCAAAAGCGCAATCGCGGCATTTTGAGGCCGCTTCGATGGCATAGCCCTGCCTCCAGTACTTAGGTAATATGGAGTAACCTACTTCCAGGTGTGTTTGTTCATCTACCGTTTGAACAAGCAAGCCACTCTGCCCCACCAGTTCTCCCGTCTGCTTGTTGACTAGCGCGTTCAGTCCGCCCAGGCCATTGCTGATACGCAGGAAGGCACGTTCAAACCACTGATCGCGCTGTTCCTCGGGCGTACCGAGGTGGTCGAGACCAACGAAACGGGCCACACCTTCTTTTTTGAATAAGTTGAGCCAGGTTTCGGCATAACTGAGTTCTACAGGTTTGAAAGTAAGCCTGGCCGTCTCCTGGCCATAGAGCAGGTAATTCATTTAGGGAGGTTTCTATGAAGTTATCAAACTAAAATCAAAATGTGGTCGTCTTTGTCTGCAGAGTCCTGCTTCATCTGTTTTAATTCTATTTTAATACGGTTGTTGCATTGGCGGTTAGTTTTGTATGATATTTCGGTAATTTGCTATTAATAATCAATTCTTAATATGAACAACTATACCCTTCCAAAGGTATTAACCCTTCTTTGTTGTTTATGGACCATGCACGCAACCGCGCGCATGTCGAAACCTGAGCAGCAAAACAAGCCTTTGTCTTTTATAGAGAACAAGGGGCAGATCATTGATCAGTACCAGAAGTCGCGCAAGGACATTGATTATAAACTCAGTGGTCCGGGAATAAACGTGTTCGTAGGTGATGGCGTCATCCACTACCAGTGGACGAAGCCGGACAACGAGTTTCAGGTGCCGGAGAACCTGACCGGTCATGATCTTCAAAATCACTTGCGCGATCAGCTGTTGAATCCCCGCGGAGCCACCATGTACCGGCTGGATGTGACGCTGGTGGGTGCCAACAAAAATGCAGTAGCGCTGATTGACGAACAGCAACCCTATGTAGAGAATTACTACCTGCAGCAAACCAACGGCGCTGCCGTGACAGCGGCCAGTTTCAACAAGGTGACCTATCAAAACATCTACCCGAATATTGACTGGGTGCTGTATACGACCAATGGACAATTGAAATATGACTTCATTGTTCATCCCGGTGGTGACCCTGCAAATATCAAACTGCAGTTTGGCGGCGCAACGGCGCTCAACATCAAGGACGGGGCCGTGACCGCAGTTACACCTTTTGGCTCGGTGACGGAACAAAAGCCTTTCAGCTATAATGTCGCTACCAAACAAGAAATAGCCTCAAAGTTCGTATTGCGGAACAATATGCTGAGCTTTGATATCGGAGCCTTTGATGGCACACTTGTGATCGATCCGACCATCAACTGGGGAACTTATTACGGAGGTTCGAGCAACGAATGGGCATACGGCCTGGCAGCCGATGCATCGGGTAATGTATTTGCAGCGGGCTGGACCAACAGCACGAGTAATATCGCAACAACTGGTGCGTATCAGACGACGATAGGGACCAACCAGCAAGATGCCTATGTTGTAAAATTCAATTCAGCAGGCGTCCGTCAATGGGGCACTTATTATGGTGACAGCGGCACAGACTGGTTCTGGTCGGCTGAAATTGATCCTTCAGGCAATCTCTATGTTGCGGGCTATACTACCAGCTCTGCCAACGTGACCAGCGCAGGGGCTCACCAAACTACCCTGGGTGGTAACTATGATGCGCTCCTGGTAAAATTTTCAACTGCCGGCGTAAGACTATGGGCCACCTATTACGGCGGCAGCGCCGGCGAAGACCGCGGGCATGTAAGCTGCGACCTGGCGGGTAATGTCTACATGTCGGGCGAAACCTGGAGTTCCAATAACATTGCTACAGCGGGTGCTCACCAAACTACTTTAAACACGTCAACCAACATAAGCGATGCCTACCTGGTGAAATTCAACAGCTCAGGCGTTCGTTTGTGGGGCACCTATTATGGTGACTCAGGACAAGAAGAAGCGTGGGGATCGTCATGCGATGCCAGCGGTAATATCTATATAGGGGGATGGACCAGCAGTGCGTCGAACATGGCTACGGCCGGGGCTCACCAGACCACCCATGCGGGAAGCAACACATGGGATGGTTACCTGGCAAAGTTCAATGCTTCCGGCGTTTTGCAATGGGGCACCTACTACGGTGGTACCAATGCTGACGTGATATACGATGTTGATTGTGATGCCTTTTCGAACGTCTATGTATCAGGATATACTTACAGCAACAGTGGCATCGCCTCGGCTGGCGCATTTCAGACAACGATTGGCGGTGCCTATGACGGATTTATAGCAAAATTCAATCCAGCCGGCGTGAGGCAATGGGGTACCTATTTTGGCGGCAGCAGTACAGAATATACCTGGGGGATGGCTTGTACGCCCGGCCTGTATATGTATGTAAGCGGGTGGACAACCAGTACCTCGGGTATTGCTACAACCGGCGCTTACCAGACAACGATTGGCGGTGCGCAAGATGCCTTCCTGTTGGAACTGAACCAGAATACAGGCTTCCCTGCCTGGTGCACTTATTATGGGGGATCCAACTTAGAATACGGTTACGGTAACTGTGCCTGGAGCCCTGCAGGGTACACATACCTATCAGGTTATACAGCCAGTACCAACGCGATAGCTACGACCAACGCACACCAGACAAGTCTTGGCGGTAGTTACGATGCATTTATAGCCAGCTTTATCACCGATACGATCGTGTACATTAAGCAACCTTATGTAGATACGTTGTTCTGTCCCGGCGATACATTTAAAGTAAAATATGGGGTGACTTATGGCTTCCAGCCCGGCAATACTTTTACCGTCCAGCTCTCAAACGCTGCAGGTAGCTTTGCCGCACCGGTAGCTATCGGCAACAAAACGAGTATCAGTGACGATACCATCACTTGCGTGATACCTAAAACCACGCCCGTGGGCAGTGGATACAGGATAAGGATCATAGCTTCGAATCCGGCACGCACTTCGTTCGACGACGGTGTTGATATCAGGATCAAACCATTGCCCCAAAACCTGAACGCATCGAGTAACAGCCCGTTATGCGTGGGAGCTACCTTGAACCTTACAGCGGCTACGACTTCGACGGGTACCATATCATACAGCTGGACGGGTCCCGCAGCCTTTTTATCGATTCAGCAGAACCCCAACAGGGCAAGTATACAGACCGCACATGCCGGAGACTATATCGTGACCGCTACCAGCGACGGTTGTGTGGCATCGGATACTACTACCGTTGTGGTGAACACTATACCTGCCGCGCCCACAGCCGGCAGCAACAGCCCGGTGTGCCCGACCACCACGCTGAACCTGACTGCAGGCAGCACTACCGCGGGTGTTACCTATACATGGGCTGGACCGGCAAGCTTTACGTCAACTACGCAGAATCCTTCTATCACCAACGTGAATGCATCACATGCAGGTGTGTATTCGGTTACTGCTACAGCTAACGGCTGTACCTCTCCCGCAGGCACTACCACTGTGGTGGTACAGGTTACCACGCCAACACCGGTGGCCACAGGCAATAATATATTGTGTGCGGGTGCGTCGCTTAATATGACGGTGGCAACAATAGCCGGCGCCACGTACAACTGGACCGGCCCCAACAATTTTACCTCTACCCTGCAAAGTCCTGTGATCAACCCTGCACAGGTATGGCACTCGGGCGACTATATAGTACGCGCCACGCTGAACGGTTGTGTTTCTGATCCCGACACGCTGAATGTGTCTGTAAATATTGTATCGACCATTGGGGGTTATGCCAGCCCGAACGATACCATCTGCGAAGGCGAGACTGTCACTTTTGTAGCGATACAAACCAACCCCGGTCCTACACCGGTATACCAGTGGTATAAGAACCAGGTGGCGATACCCGGTGCTAACTCGCTGTTATATCTCACCCAATCGGTGGCCAATGGCGATAGCTACTATTGCACTATGTACAGTGTAGGTGTTTGTGCAGATCCAATACTGGTAAGCACCGATACCATCGCAATGGCAGTTGTCAATATCCAGGTGACGCCATCGGCGGAGATCACATCGGTGCCCGCGCAGCCGATACCGGGACAGCCGGTAACATTCTCCGTGACGGTGAAGAACGGCGGTTACAAACCGAAATACCAGTGGCAGCGCAACGGCCAGGATATCATCGGCGCTACTAATGCCAACTGGAGCGCCAGCACCCTGCACCCGAACGATAAGATCAGTTGTATCGTTACCAGTGTGGATGCCTGCGCCTCACCCAAGCTGGCTAACAGTAACACCATCGTTGTTGGTTTCCCAACATCGGTAGGTAACATACAGGGTGAGAGAAATGTGATACTCTACCCTAACCCCAACA
>JAJNBR010000085.1 GCA_021156265.1 Flavipsychrobacter sp. | reverse complement strand
GGCATACGCAATGTCTCCAAAATTATACCCTGAAGCCAAGTATAAAGAGGGTATCATGCTGAAGATGCAAGGTGAGTATGATGCGGCGATCGATGCTTTCAATGAGTTTATCGCTGACAATCCTAAAACATACAAAAAGCTGAAAATACGCGCTAACCGCGAGATCGAAGGTGCTAAAATGGCAATGAATTCGATCAAGAATCCTCAGCCTGTAACAGTAGTTAACGCTGGTCCTAACGTGAACAGTGCCTATACAGAGTCTTCTCCGTATCCATTGGGCGATACAGCGCTGCTATTCTCTACTATGCGTCAAAACAATCCTGTGGAAGTTGATAAAGCAAAACGTGAAGAATATGTATCGCGCTTTGTGACGTCTCGCAAGCAAGACCGTGTTGAGCAGGTAGATTCATTCCAGTGGCCTTTAAAGTTCATGGATGGTGATTTCAACTCACCTAAAGTGCACGTAGGCAATGGCGTATATAGCCCGGGCGGAGATAAATTCTATTTTACCAAATGCGCTGAAGAAGATTCAATGAAGATCATTTGTAAAATATATGTATCAACATTTGAAGGAGCGAAATGGTCTGAACCCGAACTGTTGGGCAGCGGTATCAACGAAGAAGGCTCTAACACACAGCCATTTGTTGCTAAAGTTGGTAAGAAGGATGTGCTGTTCTTCTCTTCAAACAGGAAGCTTCAAAGCCGCGGCGGCTACGATATCTGGTATTCCGTTATCGATCCGCGCAACAATACTTATCGTCGTCCTCAGAACGCAGGTAAACAAGTCAACACAGATCGCGACGAACAAACTCCATACTACGACAGCCGCATAGGTAAGCTTTATTTCTCGTCTAACGGTTGGGTAACAATGGGTGGCTTCGACGTATTCTCGGCTGATGGTGGTCCATCACGCTATACTAATGTAACTAACCTCGGTTATCCTATTAATACTTCAGCAGACGAACTTTATTTCATAAAAGATCCGGTTGGTAAGCCCGACGGTTATGTAGTGTCTAACCGTATCGGTTCCCTGGCGCTTAAGAACCCAACTTGTTGCGACGATATCTGGCGTATTCAATACGAGCCGAAGCTGATGGTGGTCGGTAAGATCGTAGACAGGAAGACTAACGAGCTGATGGCTGATGCAGTTGCAAAGATCGTTGACCAGGAAGGTGACATGAGGACTTACAACTCTACTGATGGTAACTTCGGTTTCAATATGGCTAGAGGCAAGGCATATGTTATAACTGGCGACAAGCAAGGTTACGCATCTACCCGTGCTTCTATTAATACTATGGATGTTAAGCGTACTGATCCGGATGATACTGTATTAGTTACCCTGTACATGGATGAGATCACAAAAGAGTACCGTTTCCAGGTAAGCAACGTATTCTACGACTATGACAAAGCTGAGCTTCGTCCTGAGTCTGCTGCTTCTCTTGATTCGCTGTCTCAATTCCTGAAAGACAATCCTTCTCTGAATGTGGAGATCTATTCATTTGCTGACGCAAAAGGTACCGATAAATACAATAAAGATCTTTCTATCCGCCGTGCCGATGCGGTGATCGCTTACCTCGAAACTGCAGGCATCGAAAAATCTCGCATGATCAGCCGTGGCTTTGGCGAGTCTATGCCAGCTGCACCTAACACGAAAGCCGGTAGAGATAATCCCGTTGGACGTCAGTTAAATCGCCGTACTGAAGTTCGTATTGTTACAGATGTACCAACCCGCAGGGTACTGTACAACAGTGCTAAACCTGGTTCTATGGATGATCAGCAGAAAAACCTGCAGATCGACGAGAACATGCAGGATGAATCTGATGATAACGATAATGAATCAGACGCTGGCAATCCCGGAAGCAGGGTGAATCCGCAATAATTTTTGGATCTACTTCTATAAAATGGGCCATACATTGTATGGCCCATTTGTTTTTTGAGGTAATTTGCCGGCATGTACACACAGGTTCGCTTTAATACTGATGATGGAGCGCTAAAGGAAATTTTGATTGCCCTGCTAAGCGAGGAAGGATATGAGGGCTTTGAAGAAACAGATGAAAGTCTGCGGGCCTTTATCCCCGATGGTCTTTTTAACGACCAGGTATTGGCTGACATTGCTACCGCTCACCAGCTTTCATTCAGCGTAGACCAGGTGGAAAAACGGAATTGGAATGAAGAATGGGAGAAGAACTTTCAGCCGGTGATTGTCGATGATTTTTGTACAGTGCGGGCCGGCTTTCATAACATGCCGCGAACTACTACCCATGAAATTGTCATCACTCCGAAAATGTCGTTTGGAACAGGCCACCACGCCACCACCTTTTTAATGATGAGAAAGATGAAGGGGCTGGTTTTCACTGACAAGCAAGTCCTGGACTTTGGTACAGGTACAGGTATTTTGGCGATACTTGCAGAAAAGCTGGGCGCAGCTGAAGTGAACGCTGTAGACAATGAAGAATGGGCGTATATCAACGCAATCGAAAATTGTGCAGGTAATAGTTGCTCCAGGATCAGGCTTTGGCAAGGCTCGCTGGATGCTGTGCCGGTGCAGCAATACGATATTATATTGGCTAATATCAACAGGCACATCCTGCTGCAATATATGGCAGAGATGGCAGGCCTTCTGAATAGCGGGGGAACAATATTACTAAGTGGTATTCTGTCAGAAGACGAGGAGATAATAACCGATGCCGCGGTCTCGGCCGGCTTAGCGAAGATCGATAGGCAGGAGCTAAAAAACTGGCTTGTTCTGGAGTTAGGAAAGCGTTAGCGGATATGGTGAGTTATTTGCTTTTGTAGTGTTATAGTTGCTATATATTTAGTCAATTTTAAAGGCTATTAGGTTTTAAACCGAGTAAAACTTAAATTTGCCAGCTTCAACGGTCAAAAGAATGGGCATTGCAATACTTTTAGTTCTAGCTTATTTGATTGGTTCAATTCCTACAGCCGTATGGGTGAGTAAGAGAGTGTACGGCATCGATATACGCGAGCACGGCAGTGGGAATGCAGGCGCTACCAATACTTTTCGCATATTAGGTTCCAAGGCAGGTTCTGCAGTAATGCTGATCGACATGCTGAAAGGATTTATAGCTGTAAAGCTTTCCATCTTGTCGGCTTTTTCCTGGAACAGCGAGCCATTCGTCAATTTACAGGTAGCTCTTGGTCTTGCTGCTGTGCTGGGGCACATCTTCCCCATATGGGCGGACTTCAGAGGTGGTAAAGGTATTGCTACTTTGTTCGGTATGATACTGGGTATACAGCCGCTTGTTGCGGTAAGCCTGGTCGGTGTATTTCTGTTCATGCTGTATACCACGCGATATGTTTCACTTAGCTCTATAAGCGCAAGCATAGCCTTCCCGCTACTCATCTTGTTTATTTTCAGGGAGCCGGAGATGAGCTACCGCGTCTTTGCCATCGCAACGGCCTGCCTGGTGGTTTTAACCCACTACAAAAACATCAACCGCTTATTGAATGGCAGCGAAAGCAAGGTTCCGCTTTTCCGCAAACGCCGCATGCGCCGCCGCCAGGATTAACCGCTTTTTAAGCAGTCGTGGTATAAAACTTGTCTTCTAACAAAAAAAGAGTTTAGAGATGAAGAAGATAATTTATGCATTTGGGATTTTCTTAGCGACCAGCACATTATATTCCTGCTACAAGAATCCGATTACAGGGCGCAGTACGCTAAACCTTGTAGACGAATCTACTATGAGGCAAATGGCGAACAAGGAATATGTATCATTCCTGAGCACGAACCAGCCGGTTCGTGGTACCCGCGATGCTGAAATGGTTGCCCGTGTAGGTAGCCGCCTTGCATCTTCCGTTCAGCAATACCTTTCCAGCAAGGGGCAATCCGAGTTGATCAATGGTTATCAATGGGAGTTTAACCTGGTAAATAATAATCAGGCTAACGCATGGTGTATGCCCGGTGGTAAAGTAGTGGTTTATAGTGGCTTGATGCCTATCGTGCAGAACGAAGCCGGTCTTGCCGTTGTTATGGGTCACGAGATCGCGCATGCTATCGCACGTCACAGTAACGAGCGTGCCAGTCAGCAAATGGCTGCGCAATTCGGCGGACAGGCACTGGGCGGCCTGTTGGGTAGCAATCCCGGTTTGGCATCGCAGGTGTTTATGACAGCGGTAGGTGTTGGTAGCCAGGTAGGCTTGCTCAAATTTTCTCGCGACCAGGAAACAGAAGCCGACCAAATGGGTCTTATCTTTATGGCAATGGCGGGTTATAATCCGAATGAGTCGATTGCTTTCTGGCAGCGCATGTCAGCTCAAAGCGGCCGTAGCGGCACACCCGAGTTGCTGAGGACACACCCAAGCGACTCTCGCAGGATAGCTGACTTGCAAAGGTTTATACCGACGGCCATGCAATACTACAAGGCCAGGTAATTTGGAAGTAATACCATACTATAAGCAAATACTAAGCTATTTATATCCGGTGTTAATCCGGAAAAGCTCCAGCACAAAAAATTCAGTGCTGGAGCTTTTTTTGTACCGTGGACAGTACCAGCTAGGTACATCAGACGCGCTGTATTCCGACGGATCGCGGTATGCTCCCCTTGTAACAGCCTTTAACACGATCAAGTCCCATCTGCCGCGGGTAGGTAAAGTACTAGTGCTGGGTACTGGTTTGGGTAGCGCTGTTCAAATACTGAATAAGCAAGGGTTTTATCCTGCGTTTACATTGGTTGAAAATGACCTGACCGTCCTCAACTGGGCGCTTGAATTATTTCCTGAAACCGTAAAAAAGGATATAACGCCTGTTTGCGAAGACGCGAAGGTGTACATAGGATTGGAGCAGCAGGAGTATGACCTGGTGATCGTTGATATTTTTGTGGACCGCGTGGTACCGGGCTTTGCGACAACCGAGGAGTTCTTAAACAAATGCCGCCGGAGGATAAACCCCGGCGGCCATTTAGTGTTCAATTATATCGTGAATTCAAAGCGAGACTGGGAGCATGCCTGGGCTAACATCCGCGCGGTATTTCCGTCAAGCCATGTTATTGACCGTGGCATCAACAAGATCATTACTGCACAAGTTTAGCCGACTGGATACGCAACACCTTTCTGTTCTTTTTCTGCACTCTCATTTTCTCGGGCACCAGTTTCGATATTTCGTCTATCATGCTTTGCAGCAGGGTAAGTTTTACAAAGTGGTCGTTGGTGATCAGGCTGATCTCACGTACGGGCTCCGGCTCTTCAAAATAGCGTAAGCGTTCCTGCTGATCTTCGCCAAATTCAAATGTAGCGAGTTCGGGTAGTACTGTAAGGCCGCCATTTTTATCCACCATTTTGCGTAGTGTTTCTACATTGCTCGATTCATACCGGTAAGGGCGGTCGGCCTGCAGGCGTTGAATCTGCCCGCTGCAAAGGTCCAGCACCTGGTTTCGCATACAGTGACCTTCATTCAGCAGCCAGATTTTGTCCAGCGCTATGTCATCCGCAGCTACCATTCGCTTTTTCAAAGCTTTCTCGTTTTTAGAGAAATAGGCTACAAACGGTTCCTGGAACAAAGGATATTCCTTAATACCGTTTTCCTCGAGCGGGGTACTTACCAGGGCCGTATCTATCTCGTTGTTCCGAAGGGCCTTTACGATCTGTTTTGTTTCCATTTCCACCACGTCAAGTTTCACATCAGGATACGCTTTCGAATAGGCTTCCAGTAAGTTGGGAAGGATGTAAGGTGCCACAGTTGGTATAACTGCCAGCCTGAAAGTACCAGCGAGTTTATTTTGCTGGCTCTGTATAAGTTCATTGATCTTTTCGCACTCGGCCAGTGCTATGCGTGCCTGAGCCACAATGGCCTCGCCCATAGCGGTGATGGCTATGGGATGTTTATTCCGGTCGAATACCTTGACGCCCAGCTCTTCCTCCAGTTTCTGTATCTGCATGCTCAGCGTAGGCTGGGTGACAAAGCATTTTTCCGCAGCCGCTACAAAGCTCTTGTAAGTGGCAACGGCAACGACATATTCCAGTTGCGTGATGGTCATAATTATCAAAAAGGTGATTAGACAGCAAACGTACACTTATTCCTGATATAGTCAATAACTATAATAGGTAACATCTATGGGCAAATAAGTACCCTCTATAAAGTTACAAATTATGCTTTGGTAAGCAAGGTTGATGAGTTTGACGCTACCTTAGCACCGAAATTTTCAGTAATGTTCCTAATTCCAGGCTAAGAGATAATAGGAAAAGAAAAAGCATGGGCTATAAAGAAACGCCTTCGGGCAAGGTGTTGCAATACATCAAAGACAATTTTGTAGGTAAGCTGATTACCGAATCCCGCTCGCCTGCAGGCAACTGGCTGCAGTTTACACTGGAAAACATCGAAAAAGGAAAGGCTACTATCAGCCTGGAGGTGAGGTACGATATGACCAATCCATACGGCAACATTCATGGCGGTATGATGGCCTTGGTAATGGACGAAGTGATAGGCTGGAGCGTTGTAAGCCTGGATACTGACAATCATTACACTTCGCTCAACCTGAATGTGGATTTTTTATATGCTATCAAACAGGGCGATCGCCTCAGGGCTACCGCCGAAGTGATACGTGAAGGAAAAAAGATCATTCATGTGGAGTGCAGGGTGGAGCACCAAAACGGCACCCTGCTGGGCAAGGCTTCCAGCAACCTGATCGTCACCGGGATGAAACCTAAAGACGGTGATTCCAAAGTGGCGAATTAATTGCTAATTTTGCGGCCTCATGTTAAATGGCAAAAAAATAGTCGTTGTTCTCCCTGCGTACAGGGCGGCACTGACGCTTGAGCGAACCTACAAGGAAATACCCTTCGACATTGTAGACGATGTGGTACTGGTAGATGACAACAGCCCCGATGATACGGTGGACGTTGGACATAAACTCGGTATCCAGCACATCGTGCGCCACGAAAAGAATAAGGGCTATGGCGGCAATCAAAAGAGCTGCTATAGAAAAGCGCTGGAAATAGGCGCAGACATTGTTATCATGGTGCATCCCGACTACCAGTATACGCCTAAGCTGATACACGCCATGACGGCTATTATAGCGTACGATGTGTACCCGGTGGCATTCGGTTCGAGGATACTAGGTATGGGGGCACTGAAGGGCGGCATGCCGATGTATAAATACATATTCAACCGTATGCTCACGCTGTTCGAGAACATCATGATCGGGCAGAAGCTGAGTGAGTATCATACAGGTTACCGTGCATTCTCGGCCGAGGTGATCCGCTCTATCGACTTTAGCCACAACAGCGACGATTTCGTTTTCGATAACGAGATGATCTCGCAGATATTTATGAATGGTTACGAGATCGCGGAGGTTACTTGTCCTACTAAATACTTTGAGGAAGCTTCGAGTATCAACTTCAGCCGCAGTATGAAATACGGCAGGGGGGTGTTGAGGGTGTCTGTTGTACACTTCCTGCACAAGCTGGGCCTTATGAAAAGCAAGTTGTACAACAAGCCTAAGAACTAATTTCAGAAAGAACGATAAACAAAAATCCCCTCGCTACTGCGAGGGGATTTTCTTTAATGAGCTAGTATGCGCTTATTTTATAGTAACAGCGGGTGCTGCAACATTCAGTTCCAGCTTTACAGGAACTTTAGTATGCTCTTCGGTTTTGCTTGTACCGTGTATGTCTGCAATAGTTGGTGCGATAACCAGCGCTACTATCGACATCAGTTTGATCAGGATGTTCATAGACGGACCTGACGTGTCTTTGAACGGATCACCTACTGTATCACCTGTTACTGAAGCTTTGTGCGGTTCAGATTTTTTATAGTAGATCTCGCCATTGATCTCAACACCTTTCTCGAAGGATTTCTTAGCATTGTCCCATGCGCCACCGGCGTTGTTCTGGAACATACCCATCAGTACACCACTTACAGTTGCTCCGGCCAGCATACCACCCAATGCTTCAGGGCCTACGATGAAGCCCACCAGCAGCGGAGCCATCAATGCGATAGCGCCCGGCAGTATCATTTTCTTAATAGAAGCTTCTGTTGAGATAGCCACACATTTATCATATTCAGGTTTGCCGGTGCCTTCCATAATACCAGGTATGGTCTTGAACTGGCGGCGAACTTCCTCTACCATCGCCATAGCAGCTTCACCCACGGCGCGTATGGCCAGCGATGAGAAGATGAAAGGTATCATACCACCTACAAATAGCATTGACAGTACATCGGCCTTATAGATATCGATACCATCGATACCCGCAACACCCACATAAGCTGCAAATAGTGCGAGCGCAGTAAGCGCTGCCGATGCGATAGCGAAACCTTTACCTGTGGCAGCGGTAGTGTTGCCTACAGCATCCAGTACGTCTGTTTTTTCACGTACTTCTTTAGGCAATTCACTCATCTCAGCAATACCACCTGCGTTATCAGCTATAGGGCCGAAAGCGTCAATAGCCAGCTGCATAGCTGTAGTAGCCATCATACCTGCGGCTGCGATAGCCACACCGTAAAGACCGGCCATCCAGAATGAACCCCAGATACCACCTGCCAATACCAGGATAGGTAGGAACGTGCTTTCCATACCCATAGCCAGGCCTCCGATCACGTTGGTGGCGTGGCCTGTAGCCGACTGGCGTATGATATTCATTACCGGGCGTTTGCCCATAGCCGTGTAATATTCAGTGATGATGCTCATCAATGTACCTACTACAAGCCCTATCATGATGGCGCCGAACACTTCCATATTCGTAAATGTAGTTCCACGCAGCGTCATCGATTCCGGCAGTATCCACATCACAAGGAAATAGCAAACGATAGCTGTCAGTATCATAGACCCCCAGTTGCCCAGGTTAAGCGCTTTCTGTACAGCGTCGGTGCTGATACCTGCGGTATCAGATATGCGTACGAACAAGGTGCCGATAATAGAAAGGATGATACCTGTACCGGCTATCATCATAGGAAGTAGTATAGGTCCGAAACCGTTGAAATTGTCAATAGCGCCCTGCAGGGTTGCGGGGATCGTCTTCAGGAATGCCTGCTTCCACTTTACCTACAAGGTCAGCGCCTACGTCGGCAGCTTTAGTGTAGATACCACCACCCACACGGGCAAAAAGTGCAATACTTTCCGCACCCAGCGAGAAGCCCGTCAGTACTTCAATGGTACGTTCCATTTCCAGGCTGTCAACTGCAGAGTCTGGTGCGAATATCATTTTCAGGATGATGAACAATGACCCCAGGCCGAGGACGGCCAGGCCGGCAACGCCAAGCCCCATAACTGAACCACCGCCAAACGATACGGCCAGCGCTTTGCTCAGGCTGGTGCGTGCTGCCTGTGCAGTACGCACGTTAGCTTTAGTAGCTATGCGCATACCGATGAAGCCGGCCAGCGCGCTGAATACGGCGCCGATAACGAAAGCGCCTGCTATCAGCGGGCTGCTTTTAGGGTTGGCATAGCCCATGATGGCCAGCAACAAACCCGCAATAATTACGAAATATGTTAGTATCTTATACTCAGCTTTCAGGAACGCCATGGCGCCTTCAGCAATATATTTGGCGATTTCCTTCATCCGGTCACCGCCTGCGTCTTGCTTGCTGACCCAGGAACCTTTAACAAACGTGTACAATAAAGCAATAACGCCGAACACCGGCACGAGGTACATTATTTCCATAAATAATTTATATGATATTTATTTAAGTGCGGGCAAATATAGCGGTTTACATGCGAAAAACATAGGTATTCCGTTTATATGGTTTGGAACGGTTTTTGAACTATTTATTACGAAAGATTTGAAGGCATTATTTGAAGAGTTTAAGAAGTGTAAAGGCAAAAAGAGGAGAAAGAGATGACCGCAGATTATAAGAAATTATCAGACGAAGAATTGGTCTTCCGGTACGCTCACAGAAACGAGCAGGCGGCTATCAATTGCCTGTTTGAGCGTTATGGCCACCAGGTGTTCGGGGTTTGTGTGAAATACCTGCACAGTAGCGAAGCTGCTAAAGATGCCATGCAGCAGGTGTTCATCAAATTACTCGAAGATTTGAGGAAGTTTGAGATACAGCATTTCAAGTCATGGCTGTACCAGGTGTCTAAAAACCACTGCCTCATGCAGCTGCGCAAACCCATACCGGTTATTAATAACCAATTTGCCGATATAGCGGATATGGCATCGCACAACGAGCTTCATTACAAGATCGAAGAGGAGAAGCTGTACGATAAGCTGGAGGCGTTTATAGGCCAGTTGGGCAGTGAGCAAAAGACCTGTATCGAAATGTTTTACCTGCAAAAATTGACCTATGCTGAGATCGCAGCAAAAACAGGTTACGCTGTGTCGCAGGTAAAAAGCGCGATACAGAACGGGCGAAGAAATTTGAAAATTAAATTAGAGGCAATCAGGGAGGTGAAGTCATGAGCAAAGAGGAATTGAAATACCTGTTCAGTGAAAGTTCCTGCCTCACACCGAAGCAGATGAAGCGGTATGTGCGTGGCGGAATGGCAAATGAAGAAAGCTATGCAGTTGAGCTACACTTGAGTAGTTGCCCGTTTTGCAACGAGGCAGTTGAAGGATTGTTTGAGCAACGTGAAGGGAATGCGGCTGATGTAGCCACACACCTGAGCAGCGATTTTCTGAAAGACCATTTTAGCCTGCACCAGCCACGTGTGCACCTGAACTCCATGGCACCGGCACATCATCCTCCTCAGCCGGTAGCACATGTACAACCGCGTAAACGCAGGCGGCTCAGGACCGACAGTGTGTGGAAGCCATCTGGTATCGCCGCTATTGTGTTATTAGCACTGGGAACTATATGGTTTGCCAAACAAAGACAACAATTGAACAATGCGCAGGCGACAAATGCTGCAATGGCAGTTGTGGAGCAATCTGAACTCGAAAATACTGGTACAGAGGAAAAGGTATTGGCCAGTGCCGATATGGTGGAAATAAAGGATGAGCCGCCGGTACCTATACAAATGGCTTCTATAGAAGGACAGTCTCAACAGCCGCAGGTACAGCAATTGCCATTGCAAGCTGTGCAAACTGTAGCCGTTGCAGAAAAAGACATAAAGAATGCGGAGCAAAAACTAACCGAATCAAAACCTAAGCCATCTACACCAGCCAGGCAAGAGGTGGTGGTAAGTCAATATAAAGCTCCTACAATAGACAGGCCCGCGCAGGCACCTGCAGAAACCGCAACTGCTGAAAAGATACCCCTACGTACGATGGCTGCCGTACCGCCGACAGCCGGAAATAGTGATTCCGGTGACGGCCATCATACTGCTAACGCAGATCAGCCCAGGAAAGCGGATGCATCATTATCGGCCGATGACCTTTATAGTCAAAGGAAATACTCTGCAGCACTGGGCCTGTACAAAGAACAAATGAGCTCGGCTGGCAGCAGGGGTAAAAGAAATTATGCTGCGTTGCAGGCTGCACGATGCCAGCTGGCACTAGGCAATAAACAAAGTGCCATTCAGCTTTTGCAGGGTATTGTAAGCGATGGCGGCAATCATAAACGTGCTGCCAAACGTCTGCTCGAAGAACTTGGAGCGGATAAGGGAGAATAGTTTTTTCATGGATTGTTTGTGTGTGAGAAACCGCCCCGGCATTTCTGCCGGGGCGGTTGTTTTTGATACCTTTGAAAATATGCGAGGGTTCAAACGCCTGTTTATCGTTACGGTTCTGGTTATTCTCCTGGTATTCCTGGCGCTGGAATTTGGATTGTCCTATGTGACACGCGATACGCTGTATACTGACATAGCAAGCATCCCGCGCAACAAGACTGCGTTGTTGCTCACCACCACCAAAACCGACACGACAAAAGGCGAGCTCCTGCCTTATTATTTGCATCGCGTACAAGCTGCAGCAGATCTGTATCACGCAGGAAAGGTTTCCTACGTATTAGTAAGTGGTGCTAACCTTGCCGAACCTACTGTCTTCCTGGCACGTGAAGATCTGCGCGCTTTTGGTGTGCCGGCAGAACGTATATTGCTCGATACCTGTGGCGTTAATACGTATCAAAGTATCGTCCGCTGCCTTGCATTATACGACCGTGACAGCATGACGATCATTTCCCAGCAGCACCATTGCGAGCGTGCTGTGTATATGGCTCAGCAGCAAGGACTGGACGCTCTAGGCTATATAGCGCGCGGCGATGGCGAAGATTTCAGGCCGGGGGTTATCCTCCACGAATTTATGGGTCGCGTAAAAATGCTTTGGCGACTGAGAACCAATGAGCAGGCTGGCCATCTGCAGGACTGCCCTATATATAATTAGAACTTACATTGTTGCTGATTTTTCGTATTTTTGTTATAGTAAAATTGGCGGGGATGAAGGAAAGGCTAAAAATCAGTGTGCCTATGGAAGGCATTTGAGGTATAAAAACGACAACAAACGACAACAAATGCCGGAAGGATGCGGCGAGTGAAAGGAGTCAAAATCAGGCAATAAAAGCTAACAAATTGAACCCTGAAAGCAATACAGGCAATGCGTACATAAAGTAACATCATGCGGCGATTCAAGCGGAATTGTAACAATTCGGGAAAACGGGAGATGGTTAAAAAAAGTAAACCGCTTGTTGACGGGCAAGCGGTTTAGTACAAGGTTTGTGCGAAGCGTACATGGTGCCAAGGTAAATAGGGACCCAGTACGAAATTGTTTAAGTGAGGTCAATACTCACACGCTCCACTCACTCTTATCCCCTTGTGTACTTCAAATATATACTCCCTTATTTAAAAATACAAGCTACTATACATAATAATAATCGTCAGATAATATCACCTGTTTAATCCCCCGCATGTTATCCTATAACTATGCATCTGTTTTGTATTTTCACGCGGCAAATCGCACAACATACTGATGAATAAATATATATATGCTTTGTTGGTTGTCCTGGCTCCGGCTATAGCCGTTGCCCAGGTGAGCGCAGACTACAGCAGCAAGAACAACGAACCCTACTGGAAAAATCGCCGCCCCGATAGGGATTACTGGCAGCAGGATGTTCATTATAAGATCGACGCCCAAATAGACGAAACCGTTCATACCATTGATGCCTCTGAAACGTTGGATTATTGGAACAACTCACCCGACACGTTGACCTATGTATATTTTCACCTGTTCCAGAACGCATTCGTAAAAGGGTCTTACCTGCACGACCTTGAAGCGGCTAGTGGCTTCAAGACGCGTTTGGGCCGGTATGAGGCACAGGGACTCGGAACCGTAGTGAAAAATCTGAAAGTCGATGGAAAAGAGGTGCGGACCGAACTGGACAACACCATACTAAAGGTGTATTTGCCGAAGCCGCTGTACCCCGGCGGTAAAGCCAGCTTCACTCTGAGCTTCAAAACCTACTGGGACAATGGTGCCACCCGTCGTAGAATGAAAATGTACGATGCCTGGGGCTTCAAGCACTACAACGGCGTACAGTGGTTCCCGAAGATCTGCGTGTACGACCGCAAGTTTGGGTGGGACACTTACCAGCACCTCAACAAAGAGTTTTATGGCGATTTCGGCACCTACGATGTGTCGCTCAACTTCCCTTCAAACTATATAGTGGAGGCAACAGGAGCCCTGCAAAACCGAAAAGAAGTGTTGCCGGATGCCCTGCGTGAAAAGCTGGACATCAAGAACTTTAAAAATAAAAAATGGAATGAAGCGCCCTCTACCATTATACCGTACGTAAAAGGCGAGCGTAAGACCTGGCACTATACAGCCAGCAACGTGCATGACTTTGCTTTTACGGCAGATCCTTCTTACCGCATCGCTACCACGTATTGGAAGGGTATAGAGTGTGTGGGCATTGCACAGGAACCGCATGCGTCCGGCTGGCAGAACTCGGCTGAATATGTAGCGAAGATCATCAAGACATTCTCAGAAGACATTGGCATGTACCAGTACCCGAAGATGGTAGCTGCAGATGCAGCTGACGGAATGGAATATCCGATGCTCACACTGGATGGCGGTGCTGATCCGGGATACCGTGGCTTGTTGGTACATGAGATAGCGCACAACTGGTTCTATGGCATGGTGGGCAGCAATGAAACTTACCGCGCTGCACTTGATGAAGGCTTTACTCAGTTCCTTACCGCATGGGGGCTGCGTCGCATAGATGGCGATACACTCGTGGCAAATAAACCCAAATCAAAATATCGTCGTAAGTTCTATGAGCCGGAAATCGTAGCAGATAAGCGCGTATTCAATGCCTATACGTTTGATGCGCTAAATAAAGAAGAGCTGCCACTGAATACTCACTCCAACGATTTTCATAATGCGCTTGGCCACGAGGGCGGTTATCGTGGTGTGTATTACAAAACAGCTTCCATGCTGTACAACCTGCAGTATACACTTGGTGACTCCTTGTTCCAGGCTGCATTTCAACACTATTTCGATCAGTGGCGTTTTGCTCATCCTTATTTCGAGGATTTCCGCAACTCTATTATCCAGTACACCAATGTCGATCTCAACTGGTTTTTCGATCAATGGATAGAAACAACGAAAACGATCGACTACGAGGTAGAAGGTATCAAACGCATTGATGGCAACGATAGTTTTGCCATTAAGTTTGAAAGAAAAGGGCAAATGCAAATGCCGGTGGACTTTACCGTGACCGCAAAGGATGGCAGCCTGCACAGCTTTCATATACCTAATACCTGGTTTACCAAGAGCACGCAGGCAACTGTACTGCCCAAGTGGTATGGCTGGGGTAAGCTGAATGAAGGTTACACTGCCAATGTGCAGGTGCCTTCAGGTATAAAGCATGTTCAGATTGACACTTCGGTAAGGTTGGCGGATGTAGACTGGACCAACAACTACAAAACACGCGGCCTGTTGCCTGTAAGTCCAAAAGCTATTGTCACAAAACTGGATGGAGGTGTGGCTGCACCGTGGGACCGGACGCATTATCGCTTATATGTTCGGCCTGATCTGTGGTGGAACCCGATTGATGGTATCAAGGCAGGAGTACATTTTCAGGGCGATTATCTCTACAGCCTGTACAAACTGGACGCGGCTGTATGGTTTAACACTCACGTGCTGCAGAACTACGATTATGTAGTGTTTGAAAGTGAAGATTGGTACAATCGCTACGTGCCGCTCAACTATACATTCAATTTCATGTCGCCGCTGACCAAGGCAATGCCACACCTGCAGTTGCAGGTGAACAGCAGGTTGTTGGATGGCTTGTGGTATCACCGCGGTGGTATCAACTGCCAGCATGATAACAACCTGCTCGAGTTGTTTGCGCAGACGATGTGGCGCCCCGTTGATTATGATCTTGACTACCTGATCTACCGCAACGAATGGAGCAGTAAGAAGGCGCGTCCAAACTCGTCGGCCAACGCGGCTGCGACACACAGGCATACATATAAGGGCGGTACAGGCGTTTACAAAGTTTCGCTGCGCGCGCCGCTGCTGACAGGTAACAGCGCCAACGATTTCAATTATGCCTACGCACAGCTCGATGCCCGCAACTACAACAACCTTGGCAAGCTTGAAGTGCGCACACGCCTGTTTGGCCGTTATGGTACGGGTACCAACATACCATATGAGAGTGCGCTGTTCCTTGCCGGAGCTAACCCCGAAGAGCTGATGGAGAATAAGTATACGCGCAGCATAGGCTTCATACCTGATGACTGGCGAACCATTGGTCCCAATGAGACCAACCATTTCCAGCAGGGCGGTGGGCTCAACCTCCGCGGCTATGCCGGCTACCTGGTAGCTGAAAATAAAAACGGGCAGCTGCTGATAGGGTACAAAGGCCGCAGCGGTGCAGCAGCTAACATCGAAGTTGACTTCGATAACTACATCAAGCTGCGCCCGAAGTTCACGCGCAACTGGCTGCATGCGGATGTGTACCTGTTTGCGGATGCAGGTACTATAGAAATGAGCAATGCCAATCTTGCACAGTACTGGGATATACAACCGACAACCACCTGGAGCGCCATACGTGCCGATGCCGGCTTAGGTTTGGCTTTTACGGTTAAGAATTGGGGCGTATTTGAAAAGGCTAAGCCGCTTACGCTGCGCTTTGATATGCCGTTTGTTATTAACAGACCTCCGTTTGCCAACCCGGACTACGCTGCCTTCAGGTGGGTCGTAGGCGTAAACAGAAGCTTCTAAAAAGTAAAGACCCGCTCACGGCGGATCTTTACTTTCTTATCGCACAGCCGGTTACCTTAGTACTTTACTATTTGTTGTGTAAAGCTGGTATGTGCCGTCTGAAAGATCAATGTGTATATACCGGTCAGTAATTGTTGTAAGTCTATATCGAGGCCCGCATAGGGGGCAAGTACCGTTTCATAATGAATATAGCCGTTGATATCGACCAGCATTACTTCACATTCCTCAGGCTCTTTATTGATTATGTTTATCATACATCACAATTTTCAGGCGCCCCGCCAGCAGCATAAGTACCAATCCCATGCCACTGGGGGCCAAAAAAAATCTAAGTTTCGGGCTGCAATGTTAGGAAAAATAACAATACAAAAATCATTAATACCCGCGACCTTCTTTGCGCTCCATATAATTCATGAAGGCCTTGTTAGCTACGCGGTTGCCACCCGGTGTGGGGTAATTGCCCGTAAAGTACCAGTCGCCGTGATTTTTGGGGCAGGCGTCGTAAAGACCCTCTATCGATTGATAGACAATGTCCACCTCCGCATTCACGTCCTCAGGTCTCAGCATTTCAGCTATTTTTTTGCTGATCTCGTCGGGTGTAAATGGGTCGTAAATGGCTTTTACAAAGTTTTCCTGCTGTAGGGTGTTGGCCTCCTGGGCGGCCTTGCATTTTTCATGCGCTTCGTTGAGAATATGGACTCTGCCGGATTCCTTCAACAGTTCAACGGCAGCCTGGAAAGCGATAAAATCACCCATCCGGCTCATGTCAATACCGTAGCAGTCCGGGTAACGGATCTGTGGAGCTGAAGATACGATAATGATACGCTTAGGTCCCAGTCTGTCGAGCATTTTAATAATGCTTTCGCGCAGGGTAGTACCACGTACTATAGAGTCATCAATGACAACCAGCGTATCTACGTCTTTCTGTACCGTGCCATAGGTGATGTCGTATACGTGCTGTACCATCTCGTTGCGTGATGCGTCTTCCGTAATGAAGGTTCGCATCTTAACGTCCTTGATAGCGATCTTCTCGATGCGCACGCGACGGCTTATCAGTTCACGCATTTCCTCTTCGTTCAGGTTGCGGGAAGTGATACGCTGTATCTTGATCTCGTTCAGGTATTGTTCCAGGCCTTTTATCAAACCATAAAAAGCGGTCTCAGCTGTATTAGGTATGAAGGAAACTATGGTATTTTTCAGGTCATTGTCGATCATCTGCAGCACTTTGCCTGCAAGGTTGCGACCGAGCTGCTTACGTTCCTTATATATCTCGGGGTCGCTGCCGCGGCTGAAGTAGATGCGCTCGAAGCTGCACGACTTAACTTCTTTCTCAGGTAATATCTGTGTATGGCTGAAGCTACCGTTCGCCTTTACTATCAGTGCGTGGCCGGGTTTCACTTCATGCACATCTTCCTGTGCTACGTTGAACGCCGTCATGATCGCGGGGCGCTCGGACGCGGCTATGACGATCTCGTCGTTCTTGTAGAAGTAAGCAGGACGGATACCGTGGGCATCCCTCATAACGAAACTATCACCATTACCTACAAGGCCTGCACATACATAGCCGCCATCGAAATGGGAAGTTGCCTGTTTCAGGACACCTTCGAGGTTCAGCGAAGCGGGATTCGTATCATCGGCCATGCCCAGGTAGTAGTGCACAGTCTCGATCATAGCGCCCAGGTCGCTTTCACGTATGGTCGTAGTGGGATGCGCGTCCAGCATGGAAAACAGCTCATCTGTATTGACCAGATTAAAGTTGCCTGCCATGGCCAGGTTGCGGGTAGGATTGATATTGGGCTTCAGGAACGGGTGGCAAAATTCCACGTTGTTTCGTCCCTGTGTGCCATACCTGAGATGCCCCACCATAGCCTCACCCATAAAACGCAGGTAGCCTTTCAGCAAGCCGGGGTATTGGCGGATTTCCGGGTACATCTTTTCCAGGTCGCTTACTTCCTGTTGAACATTCTGGAATATCTGGGCTATCGCCTGCGGACCGCTAATGCGCAGCCGGTGCATGAACTGGTGCCCGGGTTCCACATTCAGCTTGAGGGTAACTATACCTGCGCCGTCCTGGCCGCGGTTATGCTGCTTTTCCATCAGCAGGTATAATTTATTCAGGCCGTAGAAGGCTGTTCCGTATTTGCGGTGATAATAAGCCAGTGGTTTCAGGAGGCGTATGTAAGCAAGCCCACATTCGTGGCGTATCGCGTCTGACATGAGGGTGCAAAGATACTAAGCTTTTGCAAAGAATGGGCGGCTGCTGAATTGAAAATGCTGATGGGCAGATTCGTCGCCCGGCTTCTTAAAATGAATGTTAAGGGCCGTGCTCACTAACAAGGCCACACCAATAACCAGGATACATATGGCGGATATCTTCTGTAAAAGCATGATACGTTTGATGGTAAGCTTCCTTCGGATAGAGTCGGCCAGGAATACTTTCGAAATATCTACAAGCAGGATTAGTCCGAGGCAGGAGCCAAACAGCACGATCCGGTAAAAACTGGTAGTATTTGCAGTGGCGGTTACGGCTGCCAGCCAGGTGATGATAACGCCCGGATTGATGGTATTGATCAGGAAGCCACTGGTGAAAATACGCAGGAGGTGTGCATTACTGATGGTGATCCGCGTTTCGTTGGCATTGGGCGGCTTGTGTTTACCAATCAATCCAGCTAACCCCACAATTATCAAAATGCCGGCACCTATATAAGCGATCAGCCTTTTATGATCGTTCATCATTTCCAGCCAGTTAGCAGCAACATTAGCAATAGTCACATACACGATGTCGCTCAAGGAAACACCGGCAATAAATGCCAGCCCGGCCTTGTAGCTGTGGTTGAGGCTGTACTTGATAACAGCAAACAGGGTGGGCCCTACCGAAATAGACATAAACAGCCCAAGCAATAAACCTTTTAACGCTGCATCGAGTAAATGCATGCGGCAAGATAAAAACTTAAACTGATAGGTTGGATAATATGAATAGTTATAAGATGTTTAAAGTTGGCAGGAAACCGACAATTTAGTTGCGTACTTCTACAACCATGGTGCGTTCTACCTGATTAATAACTTCAATAGATATCCACAAAAATGGCTTGGGCAGTAATGAAAATGCTTTTTCCGGCCATTCCACAAATGAATAGCTTTCTTTTTGCAGCAGGCAGTCTTCCATACCCGCATTGATCGCTTCATCGTCGTCCTTCAAGCGGTACCAGTCCATATGGTAAATGACCCGGTCTGTGCCATTATCATTAAAATGATATTCGTTGATGAGCGCAAAAGTCGGGCTGCTTACTGCATCACGCACTTTAAGAAAATCGCACAAATGATGGATGAATGTCGTCTTGCCAGCACCCATTTCGCCACTGAATGCCAATATCCTGTACTGATTAGCATATTGCCAGAACTGAT
>JAJNBR010000320.1 GCA_021156265.1 Flavipsychrobacter sp. | reverse complement strand
ATGATTTGAAGTATGGGCATTCGAATGGCTGGATAGAATCCAAGCAAGATGTGATCAACGACCTGCGGGACGGCGTTTTGGATTATAGAAGGATAGACTCATACGAGCCGAGCTATATATTTAATGGCAATATTGCCTGCGTCAGGACCAACCCGGACATCATTGTTGCAATGAACGGTCAAGTGCTGGACCTAAAGCTACATGTATTACAGGTTTGGATAAAAACAAAGGACAAAGGCTGGCAGTTAATTAGCAGGCAGAGTACTAAAATTTGATAAACACAAAAAGCCCCGGGAGGGGTTTAGCGTTATATGAAACTGTTATTAGAGCACGCAGATAAAGAAGGGATCCGGCATTACGAAGCCTATCGCAAGCACGGTGGTTACCGCTCTGTGGAAAAGGCTTTTAAGATGACGCCCGAGGAGATAGTAGAAGAGGTAAAGAAAAGCGGCCTGCGCGGTCGTGGTGGTGCGGGTTTCCCTACAGGCATGAAATGGAGCTTCCTGGCAAAGCCTGAAGGAGTTCCACGTCATCTGGTTTGTAACGCGGATGAATCAGAACCCGGTACGTTTAAGGACAGGTACCTTATGGAATTTCTTCCGCATCTGCTGATCGAGGGTCTAATAGTAAGCAGCTTTGCTTTAGGCAGCAACGCTACCTATATATATATACGTGGCGAGTACGCGTGGATCGTCGATATACTGGAAGACGCTATTGGCGAGGCAAAAGCAAACGGCTGGTTAGGCCACAACATCCTGGGAACCGGTTTCGATTGCGAAATCTACGTACAGCGTGGTGCCGGCGCTTACATCTGTGGCGAGGAAACAGCACTTATTGAAAGCCTGGAAGGTAAACGTGGTAACCCGCGTATCAAACCTCCATTCCCGGCGGTTCAGGGCGTATGGATGCGACCAACCGTGGTAAACAATGTTGAAACACTTGCAGCGGTTGTCCCCATCATCAACATGGGTGGCGACGAATACGCCAAGATCGGTATCGGTAAATCAACCGGTACTAAACTGATCTCTGCCTGCGGTAACATCAACAAACCGGGCATTTACGAGATCGACATGAACATCTCGGTAGAAGAATTCATCTTCTCCGACGAATATTGCGGCGGCATTCCGAAAGGTAAACGCCTGAAGGCATGTATCCCCGGTGGTTCATCAGTTCCCATACTGCCTGCCAACCTCCTGCTGAAGACAGCAAAAGGTGAGTCGCGTATCATGAGCTATGAGAGTCTTGCCGATGGCGGTTTTGCAACTGGTACCATGATGGGTTCGGGTGGTTTTATCGTGATGGATGAAGACCAGTGCGTGGTACGCCATACCATGTCGCTCGCACACTTCTACAATCACGAAAGCTGCGGTCAATGCAGCCCTTGTCGTGAAGGTACCGGCTGGATGTATAAAATATTGAAGAACCTGGAATACGGAAAAGGTAAGATGAGCGATATTGACTTGTTGTGGGATATTCAGCGCAAGATTGAAGGTAATACGATCTGTCCGCTGGGAGATGCTGCAGCCTGGCCGGTAGCCGCAGCTATCCGCCACTTCCGCGATGAATTTGAATGGCACGTGCTGAACCCTGATGAAGCACAAACAAGGAATTATGGGCTGGCGCATTATGCTGATCCTATCCATATTCCAACATCAGCTTAACAATCTGAATGATCTGACTTATGTCTGAAACACCGAAACTGAAAGTAACGATCGATAATATAACAGTAGAAGTGCCCGCAGGTACTTCTATCCTGAATGCAGCACGCCAGATAGGGGGTGACGTTACGCCACCCGCTATGTGCTATTACAGCAAGCTGGAAGGCAGTGGCGGTAAATGCCGCACCTGCCTGGTAGAGGTAAGCAAGGGTTCAGAAAAAGACCCTCGCCCCATGCCGAAGCTGGTAGCCAGCTGCCGTACCAATGTAATGGATGGCATGGAGGTGAAAAGCATCACTTCCGAAAAAGTGCTGGACGCACGCAAAGGTGTGGTTGAATTCCTGCTGCTCAACCATCCGCTGGATTGCCCTGTGTGTGACCAGGCCGGCGAGTGTGACCTCCAGGACCTGAGCTACGAACACGGCGATGCCGGCACCCGATATGAGTTCAACCGCCGAACGTTCGACAAAGAAGATATAGGTGATAAGATACAACTGCACATGACGCGCTGCATATTGTGCTACCGTTGTGTGTTTACAGCTGAACAACTTACTCAACGCCGGGAGCATGGTATCCTGGATCGTGGCGACAAATCTGAGATCAGTACGCTCCTGGGTAAATCGCTGGACAATGAGTTCATTGGTAATGTAATAGATGTTTGCCCTGTAGGCGCCCTGACCGATAAGACCTTCCGCTTCAAAAACCGTGTATGGTTCACCAAGCCGGTTGATGCACATAGAGACTGTCCTACCTGCAAGGGTAAAGTCAGGCTTTGGATGCGTGGCGACGAAGTGTATCGCGTAACTGCCCGCAAAGACGAATGGAACGAGGTGGAAGACTGGATCTGTAACACCTGCCGCTTCGACAAGAAAGAAGTGAAAGACTGGGTGATCGAAGGTCCTTCTAAAATCAGCCGCCACAGTGTTATATCGCAAAACCACTATGTGAATCCCGCGAAGACGCAAAACGTCCTGCCCGAGGTTATTGGCAAGGATCCCAAGCTGCTGATGGACATTCATACAATTAGCGATGTGAACCGACCCGAAATAGAATTATCGAGGATAGACGGCCCAGCTCACTCAGATGACTTCGAAAAGAAAGACAAGTAAAAATTTAACGAACTAATTACTTTTGCGCCATTATGCTGTTACTGCAAGTTGATACAGCGCTGATAC
>JAJNBR010000084.1 GCA_021156265.1 Flavipsychrobacter sp. | reverse complement strand
GAAGCCAAGAAGCATTTGAGCAATAACGACAGTTTTGCGGGTGAGGTAGAAGGCAGGGAGCTGAACATCACAAAAGCGAAATTCAACGAGCTGATACAGCCATTAGTTGATTGTACACTTACAGCTTGTAAAAACGCTATGCGCGACGCTAAGCTGGAAACAAAAGATATAGACGCTGTAGTAATGGTGGGTGGCTCTACCCGTGTGCCGTTGGTAAAGGACAGCGTGCGGGATTTCTTCGGTAAAGATGTATTCGACCAGTTGAACCCGGATGAAGTGGTGGCGCTGGGGGCGGCGGTACAGGCTGATATACTTGCCGGTAAGAATACTGATATGCTGCTGCTGGATGTAACCCCGCTGAGCCTGGGTATAGAAACCATGGGAGGACTAATGGATGTACTGATACCGCGCAACAGCAAGATACCTAACAAGGCAGGACGTCAATACACCACACATAAAGATGGACAAAGCGGTATGCGCATCTCTGTTTACCAGGGCGAGCGCGACCTGGTGCAGGACAATCGTAAGCTGGCAGAGTTCAACCTGACCGGTATACCGGCTATGCCTGCGGGTTTACCGAAGGTAGAAGTGACATTTTTGATAGATGCTGATGGTATTCTGAAAGTGAGCGCTACCGAACTGCGCAGCGGCGTAGCGCAAACCATAGATGTGAAACCACAGTACGGCCTCACCGACGAAGAAGTAGAGCGCATGCTGATGGATTCGCTGACACATGCCAAGACCGATATGCAGACACGCGCCCTGGTTGAAGCAAGCACGGAAGCGGAGCAGATGCTGGAAACCACAACGAAGTTTGTAACGAAACACCGCGAGGTGTTGACCGGCGAGGAAATAGAACTGACCGAGTTGCAGATGAAACGCCTGCGTGCTGCTATCGCTGCTAAGGATAAAGACCTGGTACAAAAGGAAACTGAGCTGCTGAATGATATATCAAGGCCATTTGCTGAGCGTGTAATGGACGCCGCACTGAAAGATGCGATGAAGGGGAAGAAGATCGTTTAAGCGTTTTGTAATTGAAGAAAGCCTCCGGAGACGGAGGCTTTCTTTTTATAAGGGATACAATAGTGGGAGCAATAAAAAAAAGCCCTCCGGTCATTTGGTTGCAGGATATAACACCGGAGGGGTTTTGTCTGTCTGTAGGAATACAGTTTCTTATATTAATAACACGGTATTGCCGGTTTTATTATGCGCCTGCATTTGCCCTGCGCTTTTCATCCTCAGCGCCGCCGGCTCTGCGTCTTACAGGAGCCACGGCTTTTTTGCCGAAGCGGTATGTTAGAGCAACTGTTACCTGGCGTGTGTCGCGCTCGGCAATGAAATCTTCCTGGTAGCCGCTGTAGGTTGACGTGGCGCTGGGGTATCCTTTCCAGAAGATATCCTGCACATTCAGCCGGGCTGTGAACATTTTATCGTAGAAGTTTTTTTGCAGTCCCGCGTTCAGCATCCAGTTCGGATTCACATCCATATACGCGTACAATTGTTGCGCCTGGTAAAACAGTCCCAACTCTGCAGACATATTCCATGGGAGTATAAATGTATTGTTGGTATAGATATCAAAAGTTGGACGTCCGTTGTTGAGTTGCGTATTGGCAATATTGCCTTCATAGCGGGCGTAGTATACGTTCAGGTTGGTGACATTGGTCCACCATTTTGTGATCTCGGGAGAATAAGAACCCGACACGCCGTAGAAGGTCATGCGGTCGAGGTTCTTATTAGTTTGCACGGTCACAGAGTCTTCATCATCGCTGGGCTGTATCACTTCGGTGATCACGTTGTTGGTGATGCTGTGGGTGAGGCTGGTGACGAACTTCTGGTTGAATGTATGCGACAGTTCAAAGTTGTAGGATAACGCCGGTTGCAGGTAGGGGTAGCCACCGTGGTAAGTTGTTTTATCAATAAAACGCTTGAAAGGATTTAACTGCTGGTAGGCGGGTCTTTGGATCCGTCGGCTGACTGTAATTCCAAGGTCATGTTTTTCAGTAACATGTCGCTGGATAGCCAAACTCGGGAACAATTGTGTGTAACTGGTGTTGAACTTCTGGTTAGTTGCTTTTTGTTCCCACTCAGCATTGGTATTTTCTACACGCAGGCCAAGTTGGGTGCTCCATTTTGTCCAGTCTTTTTTAAAGTTGGCATACGCCGCATTGATGTTCTCGTTATAAAGGAAATGGTTGCTCTGTTTGAGATCCAGGACGTACAAGCCATTTATTTGCTCGTAGAACAAAGGTTCGTTGTCAGCAGTTACATAGCTGGCCTTCACACCGAGATCGAAACTGGAGTTGTTTTTTAATGGGTGAGTATAATCAGATTTCAGCGAGCGTATTTGCGTAACGCCCGACAGATCGCTTTTCATCAGGTAAGAGGGCATATAGGTGCTGCCATCGGGCGCCAGGTATTCGGTTACGAAGTTTTGGTTGCTCTGGTTGCCGAACGCAGCATAGTCGGCATCAACGCTCAGTTCTCTTCCCGTGGTGTCAAAACTGTGGCGCAGGTTGAGGTTGCCGGAATAATTGAAGAACATATTGGTATGCCGGCCTGTTGTATTAAAATAATACATGAGCGCATCATCCTGATCAAGCGCTCTTGAACGGTTGTCGGCTTTCGGGTTGAAGTGATTGGTGATACCGCTGGCCGAGAATCCTACTGTCGTGTTCTTGCCTACGCTATAATCCATACCGACCGAACCTATGTGGTTCTTGAAATCGAACACAGCATAATTATCCTGGAGATAAGTGAACAGCTTTTTGCTCAGTTCCGCTTCTGCTGTGTCATAAAAACGCCTGTTCAGCATCAGGTGGTTATACCAGTACCGGTAAGCAAAACTATAGTTCGTATACAGGCTTACTTTCTTGTTGCGGTAGTTTAGGTTGATACCGGTATTAGCTTTGGGATACACGCCTTGTGCATAGGATGCATTTACCGAGCCGCTCCAGCCAATTCGCTGATCTCTTTTTGTGCGGATATTGATGATGCCTGCGGTGCCCGCTGCATCGTAGCGTGCTCCGGGGTTGCTGATGAGTTCTATCCTGTCGATGGAATTGCTGGGCATGCTTTTGAGCATGTTGGCAAGGTCCGGTCCGCTGACGGGAGTTATCTTGCCATCTATCATTATTGTAACGCCAGGCTTTCCCTTCAGGCTGATGTTGTCATTCTGGTCTACACGCACACCCGGTGAACGCGCCAGTACTTCCAGCGCTGATGAGCCGGCATTGACAATGCTGCTCTCCACATTCACCACGATTTTGTCTGGATGTATCTCGATCAGGGGCTTTTGTGCCCTTACTGCTACTTCTTTCAGTGTACCCGATTTGGCGTTTAAAATAATGGTGGGAATACTCAGATTGTTGCCCGATACCGTGATTTTTTCAGAGGTATATGTTTCATAGCCGTGCAGCGTGACCTTAACGATATAGCTGCCATCTTCGAGTGCTTCAATGGTGTACAGTCCATTGTCATTTGTCAGATCGGCTTTAGCCAGTGTATTGTCTTGTGCTTTGAGAATCACTATGTTGGCTGCGGCCAATGGATTGCCTTCGCTGTCGGTTACCTGGCCGGTGATGTCGCCGGGTTTTGCCAGGGCAGAAAGGTGAAGGGCGATAAAGGCAATTGCGGTTAGCAGGAAGCTTTTCATGACGACTGATTTATCCCAAATGTATTTGTTGCCCCATCACCCACCGTCACCCACGACGGGTGATTTGCATTTTTGTAACACCCCCCTGATGGGGTGATTTCTAACGAGGTACACATGATGAGCATACCGAGAAGCGGTAGCACACAATCTTCATTGGCATCAAAATTTTAAAAGAACTAATTTCACTACTGTAATGAGTGGCAATAATTTAAAGCACCTTCTATGTCGCGCTTACGCTTTCATGGCCGTTTTGTTTCTACCGGCAATGGTACAGGCGCAGCGTTTTCCCTTTTTTAACCTGAACGTAGAGAACGGGCTGATACAATCGCAGGCCACCAGCATGGTGCAGGATAAGTATGGGCACCTGTGGATAGGCACACTTGGCGGACTCTCCCGCTACGATGGTAAAGGGTTTGTCAATTACTCGGTACGCGATGGTATGCTCAACAACACCGTCAACACGCTGACAACAGACAAGGACGGTAATTTGTGGATAGGCGGCCCCAAAGGTTTGAGTGAGTTCAACGGCAAGCGGTTTAAACATTACATCTTCGAGTCGGCCGATAATTTGGCGTCGTCAACTGTCGCCGAAATAAAGGTCGCTGATGATAACACCATATGGTTTCGTGCCGCCGGGCGGTTATACCGTATTTTAAAAGGGAAAGTAAAATACATTCAGCTCCCCGATAGAAATGCTGCGGTAACTGCGTTACAAACCGACGGTAAAGCGCTCTGGGTGGCTAAATCTCCCGGGGTCATTTACAGGCTACTTAATAATAAATGGGATAGCACGCAATTTGCGGAGCCCGGGATGACAGTACAGCCGACTGCTTTTGAAATATTCAGGGACAGCAAAAAGCAGCTGTGGTTTACAACCAACGCAGGTTTGTACCAATTAAAGGGCGGGCGCCTTAGCGTGGTTTCCTATAACGGGCAACCGAGCTATTTTCTACCTCCAATAGGTTCGATAACGGAATCACGTACAGGCGACATTTGGCTTGGTACTAACTCAGGCGCTATCCGTATCCGGGACAGCGCGGTGCAATTTTACAATAAACGGAACGGGTTAAGTGATAATGCTATCTCCGCCGTAATGACCGATGCTGAAGGTAATGTGTGGCTGGCATCAGACGGGCAGGGCGTATTTCGTTTTTCAGGGAGTTTCTTTACTGTGCTCGATGAGAGTATGGGGCTTCCCAGCGCGCAGGTGATGAGTATTGCAGCTACGCGCAACGACCGTATGTATATCGGTACCTACGATGCCGGCCTGTTCCTGTATGAAAATGGAACGGTGTATGCTATCGAACTTCCCTTAAGTCCGCCCCCGGCTATTACCGCTATCAAAACACGCCGGGGTAAAAAAGGCAGCGAACTTTGGTTTGGCACACGAGGAGCAGGGCTGTGGAAATTTAATGGGGCAACATTCAGTTCGTGGGGTATACCTACCCTGCCCTCCAATGCGATCACAGCGTTATATACCGATACCAGCAACCGCCTGTTCATCGGTTTTTTAAGTGGCGCGATGTTCTATAACGGAGTAAACTTTTACAGGCTGCAGCTGCAGAATACAGCTGTTATGGATTTTCTAAGCATCGGCGAGGATAGCCTGCTGCTGGCTACCAACGATGGTATCAAGCTATACCACGACAGTACTGTGACTGATTTTGTGACCAAAACCATTGCAGATAAAGTATCGGCGCAATGCTTCACCCTTCGCGGTAATGAATTATGGATAGGCTCCAGCGATAACGGTATCGTCGTATACAACCTGAGGTCGAAAGACGTTTTTTCCATTAATAAAACTCACGGCCTGCAATCCGAGTTCATTTATAACATCATTACCGATGATGACGGGAACGTGTGGACAGGCACTGGGTACGGCATTCACAAGATATCGATGAAGGGAGGGAAGCCGGTTATCTCTTTCTTTGGGAAGAACCAGGGAGTGGCCGGTATGGAGAGCAACCACAATGCCGTGCAAAAAATGCAAGATGGCAGCATATGGTTTGGCACCACTAATGGCGCGGTGCATTACAAACCGCAGTCAAAAACTATTACGCCTCGCCCTTTGAGCGTTATGCTGCAGTCGGTAAAGGTATTTGGAGAGAATATCATCGATAGCAATTACTACAAAACTAAAGATCCATGGTATGGTGTACCGCAACATTTAAGACTGCCACCTAATAAGAATAATGTCACGTTCACCTTCCAGGCTATCTCCCTGAGCGGGCTGGAGCAGGTGCGCTACCGCTATAAAATGGACGGGCTCGATGCGCCGTGGTCTGAATGGTCGGCCGTCAACACCGTAACATTTTCAGCATTGCCGCCGGGTAACTATACGCTGTACGTGGCCGCAGTTGCGGGCGATAGCGAGATAAAGGAGTTAAAGTATTCGTTCGAGATCATCGCTCCTTTCCACAAAACGGGCTGGTTCAAATTTGTTATTGTACTTGCCTGTATACTGCTGGGTGTGCTGATACAGTACATTGTTAACCAACGCAAACAGAACAGGCTGGCGCTGATGGAAAGATTACGCCGGGAAGAGCAGGCAAAAGTTCGCCAGCGTACGGCGGAGGATTTTCATGACGAAGTCGGCAATAAGCTCACCCGCATCAATGTACTTACTAACGTGCTGCGTGAGAAGATACCCAACCCTACAGCGGATACTAAACGCATACTGGAACAGATACAGGAAAATACCGGTCAGTTGTACAGCGGCACGCGCGATATCCTGTGGTCGCTCAAGCCATCGAACGACAGCCTGTACGAGATACTGCACCGTATTCGGGATTTTGGTGTGGAGCTATTCCAGGATACCGAAGTAGATTTCATTTTCATTGGTACAGATGAACGGTGGAAACGCTACAAGCTGCCGCTTGATGTGGGCCGGAACCTGATCATGATATTCAAAGAGGCGCTCAATAATTCGCTGAAGTATTCCGGAGCCAGGCAGGTAAAGCTGGAGGCATACCTGAAAGATGATAACGTGTTGCAAATGGTACTGACGGATAATGGCAAGGGTTTCGATATCCATAATTTCAAAAAAGGGCACGGTATCGATAATATGAAGGTGCGGGCCAAACGCATACATGGTATCCTGTACATGGATTCAAGACCTGAAAAGGGAACCATCATCAACCTAAACTTCAGGCTGCCGCCAAAGGATAAATAGCAGTTTGTTGCATGTAAGAAAAATAACTTCATAAGGGTGAGAGATATATGCTGAACTAACAGGAACTTTAGTGTATGAGCAGAGACCTGGATATACGAGTATGTATCATTGAAGACGATGAGACCATCCGTGAAGGCTATTCTTACCTGATTGGTAACACAGCAGGATATAAAGTAGTAGGCGCTTACCCTTCGTACGAGGACGCTGCGAAGAAGATAGTGCATGATGATCCCGATGTGATACTTCTGGATGTGGAATTGCCGGGTATCTCGGGTGTAGATGCTATACCGAAGCTCAAAAAGCTGGTGCCTGAGGTCTATATACTCATTCTTACCGTGTACGAAACCGATATGCTCATTTTCCGGGCGCTGGGTAATGGAGCATCGGGATACCTGACCAAAAACACACCACATGAAAAGATCATCAGCGCTATACACGAGGTGATGGAAGGCGGCGGGCCTATGAGCGCGCATATTGCCCGTATGGTCATTCACTCCTTCCAGCGCAACGAGCAATCGCCGCTGACACGCAGGGAGACGGAGATATTGGAACAGATAGCGACGGGCAAGAGCCGCAAACGGATAGCGCAGGAATTATTCATCGACCTCGAGACCGTGAAGTCACACATCAAGAATATCTACCACAAGCTCAATGTGCACTCTAAGGCGGATGCCATTAAGACCGCCAAAGACAATAAGTTTATTTGACCTTACTTCTTATCTGCCAGGAACCCGGTGATCGTTTGGTAAAAGCGGTCGGGTATCTCCAGGTGCGGCACATGGCCCACATTTTCATAGGTCACTTGTTTTGCACCCGGAATGGTACGAGCTGTTTGCCAAGCCAGCTCACGGTAATTTCCAAGTTTTGACGCTACTTCCTCCGGCGCATTGCGGGCCAGCTTTGTTTTATCCTGAGAACCTGCCAGCACCAACGTCGGCACTTTGATGTTTTTGAATTCGTATACCACCGGCTGGTTGAAGATCATGTCATAGGTAAGAGCGCTTACCATGGCATACTGTTGCTGGTCGCCGCTTTTTGCCATTGCATACTGCACATTTATCCATTCAGCATATTCTTCCTTCCACTCCGGGTAGTAATTGGTTTTGTGGTAGTTGACCATGCTTTCATAGGTGTTGTTCTTTTCGTCGGCATACCATTCATCCAGCCGGCGGTAAGGAACCCCTTTCGCCCGCCAATCTTCGAGACCGAGGGCATCTTCCAGTATCAGTGCGCTTACCCGATCGGGATAGGAAAGTGCGAAGCGGCTGGCCAGCATTCCGCCCATCGAGTGTCCTAATACTGCTGTGCGTGACACGCCCAGTGTATCCAGCAACTCACGTGCAATAGAGGATAGCAAAGAGAAGCTGTATTGTATCACGGGCTTGGATGATTTACCAAAACCCAATGCGTCCGGGGCGATGACCCGGTATCCCTCATTTGTCAAAGCATCTATCGTTCCTTTCCAGTAGGCAGAAGGAAAGTTTTTGCCATGGAAAAGGAGTACGGTTCTTCCGTTGGGTTTGGCGGGCTGCACATCCATATAGGCGATCTCCACAGGTTGTTGCTGCACAACGGTATTCATGAACCTGACAGGAAACGGATAGGCATAGCGCTCAAGCCGCATACCCAGATTTTCAGCAGGTTGTGCTGCCAACTGCCCGCAGGAGAGCAGCAACAAGAACACAAAAAGGTTTTTCATACTTATAGCAGCAAAAAAATCAGGCCTGTTTATATCCGTATCGGACATTTCCATCCGGCGGCATCTTTGAGTCCGCTATTTTTGCAGTTCTTTTTCTGTCACTCTCAATATTGTTCCGGTGAAGCATAAGTTACTCTACGTTATGGATCCGCTTTGCGGGTGGTGTTTCGGTTTTAGTCCCGTAGTGCTCAGGATTCGCGATGAGTACAAGGACGCGTTTGATGTAGCCGTCATTCCCGGTGGCATGATGATCGGCGCCCGTGTGGGACCTGTATCCAATATGAGTGATTACATCCTGACTGCCTACAAGCGGGTAGAAGATCTTGCTGGGGTCCGCTTCGGTGAACCTTACCTTGATCTGCTGCGTGAAGGAACTGAGTTGCTCGACTCCGAGCCCCCTTGCCGTGCCATTCACACCTTCCAGTTGTTGCAGCCCCATTTGGGCCTCGACTTTGCTCACGAGCTGCAGCTCAAACAGTTGCACGAGGGCAAAAGCTTTAATGATCCCAACACGTACCGCGAGCTAGCCAACCGGTTCTCTATAGAACCCGACCAGTTTATACACCATATGGAATCCGAAGAGGCTCGATATGGCACCCGTGGCGACTTCCAATGGGTACAGGCGGCAGGCATTACCGGCTTCCCCTGCCTGGTACTTCAAAAAGGGGAGGAATATTTCCTTGTCGGACGGGGTTTTGAGCCATATGATGGTGTGAGAGAAACGCTGGAAAGGGCCTTGAAATAAGGATTTTAGCGTACGTATAGTTGTTTTGTATATCAGTGACGGGAATCATCTCTATTTTCCTCGTAAACAATGGTTTGTTAACTCTTTTTTTTCAAAAAAAATACCATCTTTGTACAGTTCCCATTTTTATAACCAAGTTAAAAACTCCCGGCCAGGATAGTGGCAGTATGTCTATGACGTTTTTAAGCCGAGATCTGAATCAGTTTATAAATAAGTCTTTGCAGTTGATGGAAGAATTCCTGCACAAAGCGGTACCTGCGGTAAGCCAAAGACGCATGATACCCCGTTGGCGCAACCTGGGCAGGCCTTTAACGCCTTACCATTTCATGCAACCAGCATTGGTGCCTGTTAGGAACAATAACAAAGCATAACTGAAGCAAGAGAGAAAGTAAAGAGCTTAGGCGTACCGGAGGGTACGCCTTTTTTTGTCACAAATTGTTACATCCGTTTAGCTTCATCGGTAACATTTTCGCGCTGCCTGCCGTTGGTTTCCCTGCCGAAGTTATAAACGAAGCTGAGGCCATAATGTATGGTATTGTACTTGATCCGGCCATTGGCAATTACATTGCTGGTGGCAGCGGCCCATGTATGCCTGTATGCCAGTAACGGATCTTCTATGTTCAGGCTGATAGTGCCGGAGTCTCTCATTATTTTTTTTGATACCCCCGCTGACGTCCATATAGCTGACTGGACACGTGTGTACAGGCCGTCCTGGTAAGGTCCGGTAAAGCCGATATGTGTTTGTGCCTTCCATCCGTTTTTGAATGAGAAGGTGCTATCCAGGTTTATGCCATACGACATGCCCGAACTGCGCTCTTTTGTGTCGGCGTTAGAGAACGTTGCGTAGTTGCCCCAGCCATTTATATTTACTTCCCACCACTCCAGCAGCTTTTTATACATGCTTGACGACATGCCGGTATTGGTGCCTTCAGCAATATTTATTGGCTGCCTGTAGGTAGTGTTGGGCCGGCTGTCTTTAAATCTAACCTGGGTGAACCCGCCTGTTGTCTTTGAATGCCATGCCCTGGTTGTCAGCCTGCTGTTGTACACGTGTGTCAGCTCTACGTTGCCGGTTATTTCGGGTTTTAGACCAGGATTGCCGATCTCGTAATGGTATTGCGATATATACTCCGGAAAAGGATTTAGCCGGTTGTAGTAAGGTCGTTGTATCCGTCGGCCGCAGTTCAATTGTATTTCATTCTTTTTGTCGATAGTATAGGAGACATACGCCGTAGGAAAGAGATTGG
>JAJNBR010000319.1 GCA_021156265.1 Flavipsychrobacter sp. | reverse complement strand
TCGCCCCAGGTGAATGTCGAATAAGGAAGTACCAGGTAGGCGTCTTTAATAGTCGGATTATTCGTCGAGAAGGTAAAATTGCCACGCTCCGGTAGCACCTGCAGGTAGATCCCGGCGTCTGTCTTCCCGAAATAAGGATCGTTGACCCTGCCCAGGCCATGCACTACCACCTGGTTGGTGGGTGTAAGGCTGGTAAGCACACCGGTATCGACAAGGACAGTCTTTGTCCAGACCGTAAGGGTATCTGGAATAGTATCAACAGCAATGAACCCTACAGTGGGGGCCACATTAGCATCTATTATGGTATCTTCTTTACAGCCCACCTGGAAAAGCGTAGCTGCGAATAAAGAGGAGAAGGCGAATTTCCGGAGGAGATGTTTCAACTTAAATTTTTCCGCTAATGTGATGAAAGATATACTAAGACTCTGTTAAGCTTTTATAGAGGTCGAGCAGTGGTGTCACATCCTCTTTCCAGGATTCCTCGTACTTCACTACTTTCTTGTACCTGCTGGGCTTTATCTCTTCTATCAATTCTTTGTCAAGATCGGGTGCGCCCTGTATTACTACATCCGCACATTTTGCTGCGCCTAGTGTCAATGCAAGGTTTGTACCATCTTTATAAGCATCCAGATCTTTTTCTTTGATCTCACTGCTCACTATGGCTTTTTTCACAAAGTTGGGATGCAGCTTTTCAGTGAATAGTGTAGGCTGCGCAGTGTAGATCACCTTTGAATAGCTGAAAACAGGCTCTTTTTTATAAGCGGTCTTTAAGTACAGTGGAACCAGCGAGGTCATCCAGCCATGGCAATGTATGACGTGTGGAGGCCATCCGAATTTCTTAACGGTTTCCAACGCGCTTTTGCAGAAAAAGATCATGCGTTCCGCGTTGTCTTCGTAAAAGTTATCCTGCTCGTCGCGAACGATGCCTTTACGTTTGAAGTAATCGTCGTTGTCCATGAAATACACCTGCAGCCTTGCGTTGGGCAAAGAAGCCACTTTGATTATCAGCGGGTAATCGTCTTTGTCGATGATCACGTTGATACCTGACAGGCGAACAACTTCGTGAAGCCGGTGCCTGCGTTCGTTTATGGTACCAAAGCGCGGCATGATAACGCGAACTTCCAGTCCTGCGTCAAAAGACTTAACGGCAAGTTTATTCAGTATATGTGCGAAATCGGTAAATTCGATATAGGGTGATAATTCGCTAGCTACAATTAGAACACGTTTTTTGTCGACAGACATGAGTAGAGCTTGGATTAAAGAAAATTAAATTGAGTGCTTTCTGAAAATTGTCTGCAAAATTACGAAAATATTAAATTCCAACCTTTTACTTTGTGCTTCCATTATCTTAAGCCGTCATATGGTGATATTTAAGAAGATCAGCGACCTGCAGAACCACCTTTTAAAACTCAGGGCAACTGGTAGCCGCAGGGTGGGTTTCGTGCCTACAATGGGGGCTCTTCATGCAGGCCACATCTCACTGATCAACAGGGCCAGGGCTAATGGCGACATAACAGTGGCCAGCATTTTTGTTAACCCCACCCAGTTCAACGACCGCAGCGATTTTGATAAATACCCCAGCTCGATAGAAGACGATATTTCCCTGCTGGCGGAAGAAGGCTGTGATGTACTGCTGCTGCCAAGCGAGGAGGAAGTGTATCCCGAAGGCGAGCAAAAGATGCAAAGCTATGGTTTTGGCTACCTGGATGGCATATTGGAAGGGGCACACAGGCCCGGGCATTTTAAGGGTGTGGGGCAGGTTGTGGCCAGGCTGCTGGATATTGTAAACCCCGATTTTGTGTACGTTGGGCAAAAGGACTTTCAGCAATGCATCGTTATCCGCAACCTGATCAGCCTGCTGGGCAAAGAAAATGAGATCAGCCTTACGGTTTGCCCCACTATACGCGAAGCAGACGGTCTCGCCATGAGCTCACGCAACAGGCGACTTACAGAGCCGCAACGCGCGCTTGCCGGGCTGATCTACCAGTGCCTGGTATCTATACAGGCAAAGCAAATGGACAGTTCGTTCAAAATAGTTCAGAAAGAATGCATGGACCTTTTGGAAGAAAAAGGTTTCTTACCCGAATATGTATCGCTGGCGGATGCAGCAGATCTATCGCTGCTGGAAGAATATGATAAGAGTAAAAAAATGGTGGCGCTGATCGCGGCCAAGCTGGGCGATGTTCGGCTTATCGATAATATGGTGATCAACTAACGGAACACTACTTTCTTTACATCGGTTTTATCTGCAAACTCTATTTGCACAAAGTAGATCCCTGTACCGGCGCGTGAGAGGTCGTAATAATAAAATCCTCTTTGGTTGGTTATAGTTTCGCTTACCAGAACTTGTCCCAGCATATTCACTACCCGAATACCTTTGACATTACCTGATACCTGGTTGAAGCGAACATTTATGCGACCATCGCCGGGGTTAGGATAAACTACGTAGTTATTTTCCTCCGCCTGGTCGGGATACTGCAGCACATCGGGATGCTGTGTTAGCGAATAAGAAAGCGCAAACGGGTGTATCTGCGCCTGCATTTTGGCAACTTGTCCATGTGTGAACATTTGCTGGCAATTATCATTGGTATAGTCCATATAATTCATGAACATTATTCCGGGTGCTGACCTGGTGCATCCGTCCAGTTTAGGAAAGACCGCGCAATTGTAAGTAGGATAGGCTTGCGGCGGGGTGTCATCAATACCGTCGTCTGCGCCACCTGTGGAAGGACATTTTCCTTCGTCATCGCCCCATATGTGCGCCAGCTCAAAAAAATGTCCCAGTTCATGAGTCAATGTCCGACCCTTAAATGAAATGAGCGGTGTGCGCATAGTGAAGTACAACGCCTACCTCGCCGGCGGGAAAATTTCTTGAATAGGCAAAAGAAGGCGGGATACATAGCCCGAGGATATCGGTCGCCGTATTATCATCGAGCGGGTTTACCACCCAGATGTTGAGATAAGTAGAAGGATCCCAGGCGTCAAGTCCCCCGGATACGGCATATTTAGCATCGCTAAAGGCAGTTTGGGAACCGTAAGTATTGGTCGTGAAATTAAAACCGGTTTTGGTGGTAGTTTTTATTTCATAGCCGGGTGTTGCCGAACCGTCGGGGGCGGTATGTGCTCGTGCAAATTTCATGCGTGCGTTGCCATAGCGGTCTTTGAATTGTTCCGGTATTTTCACGCTGTCGGCGTTCATAGCCATGAAGTCCTTGGTAATACTTGCTACCTGGGCATCAATAAATGTGTCGATCAGGCTTTCACTTCCCAGCTGGGCCAATTGTTGCTTGGTGAGAATAATATGAAAAACGACCGGTATCGTGACGGCGCTATCCGCCGTCGTTTTCAGGGCAGGCACTTCGGGCAGACCGCGTACCTCGGGATATTTTGCCCCCACATCTTTGTGCACATAATCGTAGCCGCATTTTCTTATCCCTTGGCCATTGGAGGTCGCGATGGCAGATAATGATAATAAAAGAAACAGGAACAGCCTCATAGGTATGAAGTTAGGGCAAAATGACCAATCACCTGAACACGTGTGCTAGTTATACCCGATAGTAACGTCGAAAGGTATTTCGGCCTCATATTGCCCTTTTTCTTTGGCAGGTTCGATATCTACCGTAGCACCTACCGAAAAAGATTTAGTGCCGGTGGTCAGCTCGCCTGGCGGAGGGTAGCTAGTGAAATTGGTGATCTTCAACATTTCCGGAAGAGAATCGTTTTCGACAACCGGCTTTTGCGGGAGGGTAATATTGTAGGTGTACCCGGGAGGGGCTGAAACTGTGAAACTGGCCGGGGCTCCGGCTTCGCCGTCCTTTGTTTTTCCGGGGTTAGGCTGTATCACTATTTTGCCGCTCGTTTTGGGCGAAACTTTGATCTCTTCAAATTCCATGTCCGACGACTTAAGGATAGACGTAGGCGTAGTGATAGTAGCCCCGGCCGTAGTGGAGGCTGAAGCTGTTTGCTGCGCACGTGCTGTGCAGCAAACCATAGTCGTTATCAACAGTAAAATTCCTTTACGCATGGTAAACGCAGGCAATTTATAGATTTTATCTTCGTCAATACGCATGATCATCTCCGTTTAACTTGCGATTAACTACCATGGTTCTGCTCATCTTCTTTTCCTGTCGTTAATGATCTCGTCTTCCGTCCGGTCCTGGTAGTTGGGGTCATCACGCGGGTCTTTGTATTTTTTGAGGTAAACAGTGGCCTGTTTACGGTTTTCGGGGTGAAACTTACTGATCACGGTGAAATTTACTTTATCAAAGTTCCGCTCTTTAGGCAGTATCCATTCCAGTCCTTTCATGCTGCCGGCATCGCTCACCACGGTTATGAAGCTTGAATCGAGCGGGAATACGCGTCCGTTCGAAAATTTTCCCTCAACGTTCAGATAATAATTCAGTATCGGTTTGATGCTGTCAGTATACAGGTTAATATTTATTTCCTCCAATACAGGCAGTTGTAATGCCAGGGGAATGGTCTTGTTGCCTGTTATCAGGTTGAAACGAACAATTCCCTTATTCGCATAGATATGCTGCCTATTAAAAGTATAGAGATTGCCATCGAGCGCTCCTTCTGTTGTTTGGAGCCTGTATTTGTTGTTAGATAGTTTTCGGTAACTGCCGCCATCTTTCACTTCAGCAAAAAGGTAAATGCGGTTATACAATTCAGGTAAAGACTGTTCGTCATATACCAGCCTGTATTCTTGCGAATAAAGGCTCTGACAACAAAGTATCGCCAACACAAAAAATACCAAACTCTTCATGCAGTAAAGTTACGTGCAAGCGAAATAAAGCCGCGACGTCAGCTGTAGGAGATTATGTTAAAATAATCGTGAATTAACTGCCGCTACACTACTTTGGTGACCTTCAGCATATTGGTAGGTAAGTGCTCATGTACGGGCGTACTGCCGGTATTTACCACAATGTCGCCTGATTGTAATAAGCCCTTCTCCTTGAGCACTTCTATCTGGTCGGCAATTATCTGGTCAATGCTTTCCTCCCTGTCGTAAAAAAAGGCCTGGACTCCCCAGCTAAGGCTAAGCTGGTTAACGAGCGTCTGGGTTTTTGTGAATACATAGAGTGGCGATCTTGGTCGGTAACTGGAGAGCATAAACCCGGTATAGCCCGACTGGGTCATGCCTATCAGGGCA
>JAJNBR010000083.1 GCA_021156265.1 Flavipsychrobacter sp. | reverse complement strand
AACTGTTGAGGCTAATTCTCCGATGTCTCACAGTAAAATAGGCTGGCATGAGTTCACAAACGACGTCATCAGGACTATTTCTGACCGCAAAGACCACGTTGTGTTTCTCCTCTGGGGCTCGTTTGCAAAAAGCAAACAGGAGCTTATCGACAAAAATAAACACCTGGTATTAACCGCACCCCACCCTTCCCCCCTGTCTGCATATAACGGCTTTTTTGGCTGCGGCCATTTTAGCAAAACCAACCAGTGGCTGCAAAGCAAAGGACTTAAACCAATTGACTGGTCGCTGGATAATAACTGATGAAACAGGTAAAAAACTTTTTAGGACACATATACTTTGTATACGCATTGCTGCTGTTTGCGTGCACGATGCTGATCGTCGTTGTTCCTATATGGCTTACAACGCTATTGCCGGAACCACAACGGGCCCGGGTAATGCACCCGATTTTCAGGCTATGGATGAGTGTATTCATGCCGCTTGTCTTTTGTCCCGTACGACGCAAAGGAAAACATCATTTCAAAAAAGGCGAACACTATGTAGTGGTCATCAACCACAATTCACTTGCTGATATACCCGTATCATCACCCTGGATACCCGGCCCCAATAAAACATTGGCTAAAGTTGAAATGGCACGCGTGCCCATCTTTGGCGTTATTTATAAAGCGGGCTCCATATTGGTTGACAGGAAGAATAGAAACAGTCGCGCCGAGAGCTTCAGCAAGATGAACGAAATGCTGGAAAAAGGCGTCCATCTTTGCCTGTACCCTGAGGGCACACGCAATAAGACTGACGAGCCGCTGCAGCCGTTCTTTGATGGTGCTTTCATCAGCGCTATTAAAGCACAACGGCCTGTAGTGCCAGGGCTGATATTCAATACCGGCAAGGTGTTACCGCACAATAAGGCCTTATGGGCATGGCCAAGACCGATACACATCCATTTCCTGGAGCCTGTGCCAACTAAAGGACTAACACTTAACGACACAGCGGAATTCAAGCAAAGAATTTATAACTTGATGTTTGAATACTATACCGCAAATCGCGAACGGCTCTCATGAACTACAACCTTATAGGTAGCGGTAATACCGCCTGGTTTTTTGCTAAAAAACTCTCCGGTGCAGGACACACCTGTCTCGGTGTCTACAGTAGGAACCAGGCAACCGCCATGGAACTGGCGAGTCAGATCAATAGTACCGTTTACGGGGGATTGAGTGAAATAAAAGATGGAGCAGATGTGTGCATTATCGCTATTTCTGACCATGCAATTGCCAACATTGCATCTCAACTGTCTTTTAAAGAAACAGTTTTACTGCACACTGCCGGCTCAGTTGACATGTCTGCTCTAGGTGAAGTTGCAGCGCATAAAGGCGTTATTTGGCCGATCTATTCGATCCTGAAGCAGAAACTGCCTGAACACAGGAATATACCTACAGTTTTTGAAGCATCGTCCGAAAAGGCGAAAAATACGATAAACAACATCTGCCAAACGTTTACCAACATCCTTAACGAAGCAACTGCCGAACAAAGACGTTGGCTGCACCTGTCAGCAGTGCTCAGCAACAACTTCACAAATCACCTGATGACTGTTGCTGAAAGCGTTTGTAAGGCTCATGGAATCCCGTTTTCGATGCTGATCCCAATACTGCAGCAAACATTCGAGCGTGTGCAATCGGCCTCGCCATATGATGTGCAGACAGGCCCGGCAAGGCGGCACGATGACATTACCATCCGCAAGCATATGGACATGCTACAGACGCATTCTGACTGGCAAACCATCTACCAGGCCATTACCAGCTCTATCGAGAATATGTACAAGTAACGCAGGTTATTGAATTTCCATATTTGCCTATTAATGAAGGCTCAATTATGCAAATTGCCGTATTGCTTCATTAATGCTATTTTTGCGCTCTCAACCGCGAGTTAACCATTCATGTATACTATTAAATTTAATTTCGAGCAAAAGGGCTTAGAGCCTGTAACGCTGGAAAACATTGCCCCCGACCAGAGCATACTGGAAGTAGCCTTGGACAATAACATTGAGCTGCATCACAACTGTGGTATGGTCTGCGCCTGCAGCACATGCCATGTGTACGTAGAAAAAGGCGAAGAATATATCCCGGAGATAACTGACAAAGAAGAAGATTTCATAGACCGTGCACGGAATCCTAAGCTGAACTCACGCCTGGGCTGTCAGTGCATTCTGGAACCCGGAGGAAGCGGCACGCTCGAGATCACTGTACCAGACCAGTCCCTTTTGCATGGCGACTAGTGTTAAACCACTTAATTAACCATTTTAACTTAATTAACTCAATTAACGAGATCAATGGCACACTACGAACCGCCAATAAACTGGAACGACCACGAAGATATAGCCCTGAAGCTGTATGAAAAATTTGGCGATGATTTTAACGAAAGCAAAATATATCGTGTTCGTTTCACTGAGCTGATAGAATGGGTGCTGGAACTTCCGGGCTTTGAAGGTAAGCGCGAAGAATGCAATGAAGGCCACCTGGAAATGATACAATCTGGCTGGGTTTACGAATGGCGTGACAACCAGAAATAATGAGCAATATCCTCGAGCTGTTTAAGCCTATACGCGTATTTGTATTTGACGTGGACGGTGTGCTCACCGACGGGTCGCTGCTGGCGACCGAAGAGGGGCACCTCCTCCGCCGGATGAACATCAAAGACGGCTTTGCCATACAGCTCGCCATAAAAAAGGGCTATAAAGTCTGGATCATTTCAGGTGCTAAGTCTGAAGGGGTACGTGCAAGGCTTAATAAGCTCGGAGTAACTGATGTTCATATTGGTATAGAAACCAAAAAAGAGTTGCTCCTCGAGATCGCAGAGGAATCAAAAACCTCGTTCGAATATGTCTTGTACATGGGCGACGATATACCCGATTATGCCGCCATGCAAATATGCGGCCTACCCTGCTGCCCCAATGATGCCGTTACCGAGATACGTGAGGTATCAAAATACATTTCACCTAAGAACGGAGGCGAAGGCTGCGTACGCGATGTAATTGAAAAGGTCCTCAAACTGAACGGCGACTGGGAACTTCCTTCCTAGAAATACTTTTCGTAGACCAGCCCATAATTGAATAACAGGTTTTCTTTGTCAGTACGATTGAACTTGTTGTAAACCAAGGTCGCTCTCAGGCTAAAACCTCTGCCCAATTTAAAGTCCAGCGATGCACTGGTACGAATGATATAGTCATTCCCATCCTTCAGCGAATTTTGAAGAAATCCACCGCCATCGAATGCGATCATGTTTTTGTACTTGTATCGAAACCAAAGGCGAAGTGAATTTCGATAGGTATTATACCTCTCTCCAAGCGTGTCAGATAGCTGCAAGTCTGAATATTCATACAGTATGCCGTCACTAACGTTCAAATAAATGCTATCGCGGTTTATGATGCTATAGGCTATTCCGGCACCTGTCTGATACTGACTGTTTATCTTGAGCGAATAACTGGTGGTATAATTGGCCAGCGCCCAGTAATAGAAGTTCCGGCTGCTGTGGGGATACCAGTTCATATCCGCCCATGCATTAAAATCATTATTGCTCAGCACATTGTTTTGCTCACCGTATACCCAGGCAGCACTTGTATTCATGCCTACACGTTTTCTGCGCATACCAAAGCGACACGAATTATTCGCCAGGTAGTTCTCTGTTTCATTGGTCTTGTTAATGCTGCCCGTCGCCGCCAGTTTCAAATAATGTTGCGTGGTGTCCGAGTACTGGGCGCTGGAGCCTGTTGTATTTAATAAACAGGCTAAAAAGACGAGGACTGTTTTTACGACTGATAAGTTATTCATGTTACCTCCGGCGAAAGAAAACAAATCCATTCTTCTCTCCTATTTGTTGCAGCTGTGGCATCGCGCGGTACCTGTCTGCCTCCATTATTTTGCAAATGAAGTAGGTTGGTTTATCTACCGGGCCAGTCAGCAGCCATTCTTCGTTGTAAGAATTTTTGTTGGCTTGTGGTCGCTTTTTTGTGTAAAACAGGTGCGCGTAACTTTTATAGCCCAGCACCTTTACGTACACGTCTTTGCCCTGGAAGCCTTTAAAATAGTTGATAGCTGCACGTTGGGAGAATGCTTCGATCTTGGGCGTAAAGTGCAATACAGTCACTTGTATAATAATGATCTGGACTATTGAAAGGACGACCATGCCAATGCGGAAATTGCGCCGCATCATCATCACTGATACCCAGATACCAACAAGATACAATGCCCCCCAAAGGCATTCAACATAACTCCAGGATACATTTGCCTGCAGGTTACCTACCGCAAACGGATCGTCGATCAATGGAATAAGCTTTGCTTTATTAATGCCAACAATAGGCAGGGCCGTAATAGCAACTGCTATAATACTGCCGATGGTCAGCAGTAAAACCTGTACGCCCTTGCTTATTTCAATTCGTTCATTACTCAAACGGTAAAGCTGCAAGGCAGCCAGGTAAGTGAGCGGAAAATAGCAAAGCGAAGAGTAGTGTACGATCTTGGTCTTAACGACCGAGAACAGGATAAGCACCACCCAAAACAGTATCCACATCCAGCGGGTAAAATCGCGTGCAGGTTCACCGGTGGTAGCGCGCCTGCGATTGTATTGGAATAAAAAAACCGATGCTGGGAAGCAACCGATCAACAGAATAAGGAAATGATAAAAGAACGGTCCGCCATGGCCGGCATCCTCTGTTTGAAGTAAACGTACCTGGTAGGTGATAAATTCATTGAAGAACCACCAGCCATTGCTGATAACTTCGGCGCCGAACCATAAAAAAGTAGTGACAAAAGCAGACAATGGAATAAGTAACAGGTAGCCTATCCTGTATCCCCAAAGTCCACGGTTTACAACAACATATACCGCCAGTGCAAGCAATGCCACCAATATCGCCACAGGTCCTTTTGTAAGAACCGCCAGCCCCAGGAATAAGCCCGACAGTATCCCATGCATTGTTTTGCGTTCGCCATGTCTCATCAGGTATACCTGGAAGAACGCAAGAAATATCAGCAGGTTAAAAAGGGGGTCAATGATACCGGATTTGAAATAAAAATGTGGTAGCCAGGCAGCTGCATAAGTAACGGTCCACCACGTAGCTAACCTATCGCCTACTACACGTCTGCCTACATAGTACAAGGTCAGAAGCGTCATTACACCTATCAAGGCGTTGGGAAAACGTGCAGCGTACTCATTAACGCCAAACAGCTTCATAGCCAGTACCTGCATCCAGATAAATAACGGAGGCTTCTCCCAAAATGGCTGAAAGTCGATCTGCATGCGCAGGTAGTCTTTCGAAACGATCATTTCCCGCGCACATTCTGCAAAGTTGATCTCATCCCAGTCAAACAGGTGTACCTGCCCCAAAAACGGAAAGAAGAGAAACGATGCAACGATAAAAATAACTATGTAGCGTAGCGAGAGCGGCATTGATGTTAATGGATATCGAAGTCTTGTTTAAAAAAACGGCCCTGGTTGCGGTTCATCAAAGCTACAACACATACAACAAACACCGTCGCCAGGATGCTGCCCACATATACATCCAAAAAGAAATGCGCCGCCAGGTACATTCGCGACCAACCAACAGCTAATGCCACCAGAAAACACACCAAACCAAGAGGCTTATATCGCGGCGGGAGCAGTATGGCCAGGAAACAAAACAAGCAGAAAGCTCCGGTTGTGTGACCGGACGGAAAGCTTCTCTCCATGTAGACAGGCCAGTCAGGAGAGATATGGATCCATGGCGCTTCCTTGTAATAGTTTAGAGGCCGGGGAGCATTTATACCGCTCTTTACTGCCTGAACGAAGGCTGCCGGAATAACGTTGCTAAAGAAGGCAGTGATAACAAACCACCAGTTGCGGAAAGAAGTAAGCCCAAGTAGCAACAGCAGCACAATAATAATAAACGCCCCTTCGCCCATTCTTGTGACATATGTCATGAACACATCGCCCCATTCGGAGTGCCTGCCATTGGCAAATTCAAACAATACCCGTCTGTCGAAAAACAGGAGCGACAACCCGCCGATCACTACCCAAATAAGGAAGGGAATAAAGAAATACCGGTTGTACGAGGTATACGGCTTTTCTGTAGAAACTGTTATGCGGCTTTTTTTGACCATATCCCGGAAATTCTTTTCCAAACCCTAAGATACCACTCCTTGGTAAAGATCTGGGAGTCGTTCCTGGCTTGTTGAATGAGTATAAATGCAATTGGCAGCAACATTGCAGTAGCCAGCCACATACCTATTGCCGGCGATACCGCTCCTGTCTTGGCCAGCTTTTCACCCGTAATAGACATGATGTGAAAGACCACAAAAAACGCGACGGCTATTACAAGCGGCATTCCCAATCCGCCTTTCCGTATGATGGCTCCTAATGGGGCACCGATCAAAAACAGCAACACACAGGCAAAGGAAAGGGTAAACTTCCTGTGCCATTCGACATTAAACTTCAGGTAATTATCCGTATGTATCTTATAGTCAACAGCTGTTATCCCAACAAGACTTTGTGAATTGCGTACCTGGCTCGCGGCCAGTTGAGTTACCCTGTAACGTAAGGTGTCATTTATCACCTGCACGAAAGTCGAATCATACTTATGGACAGGTTTTGACGGCATTTTTTTCACCAGCGCTTTCCCATCTTCGCCCTTAGACAGGATAGTGATGTACGGACCGAGGTAAGTGTTTACGTTATTACGCAGGCGCTTCTGGTGCCGTTGAAGGCTGTCTATGCGCTCCGTAAGCTGAGATACGTCCATCATTTGGTAAGCGTCCTTAAAGAGATCTTCATTCGTGCGGCTCACCCTAAATGATGACAGGTCAAATACCTTGTCCCAGCTTTTGAAATACATGCGGATCTGCTTGTTTGCCTGGCCGCTGCTGCCTGCGCTTTCATCGTAGCGCCAGCCATCCTTCAGCCTGAAGATCATGTATTGCTTATCGGGTGACGGGATCATCTGGCCTTGCTTAGCCAGCACCAGTTTTTCATTGCCCATCCCCGATGTGTGATCATAGATCACAACGTTACGTATGGTCTTTCCGTCATTGTCTTTTTCACCTACCCGGATCGAGTAATCTTTGATATCTGAATTGAACTGCCCCGCGCGGATGTTGAGCGCCGGCTTGGAATTTCTCAGATCGTACAGAAGCGACAGCGCTTTCAGGTTGGCGAAAGGGATCACGTTGTTGTTGAACAGGAACCCCAGTGCACCAATAAAAATGATGAACAACAACAGCGGCCTCATAAAACGCAACAGCGAGATACCGGCTGATTTGATAGCCACCAGCTCAAAATTCTCGCCCATGTTGCCAAACGTCATGATAGAGGCCAGCAGGATACCCAGGGGTAATGCCAGCGGTACCATGGTGGTCGACATGAAGAACAACAGCTGCACGATAAGCCATGTACCGAGCCCTTTGCCTATCAGCTCGTCCATGTACAGCCAGAAAAACTGCATGACCAGTACAAACAGCGTAATAAAAAAGGTGACGATAAAAGGACCTATAAAGCTGCGAAGAATGAGTATGTCCAGTTTTTTTATCAAGAGGCTAGTGTCTGTTCCGGTGTGCAAACCTACACAAAACGGCGGCTATTTACCCGACGCCCGTGGGGGATTAACCATTAATTATAAAATTAAAGCTTGCGAGGAGCAAGCTTTAAAGATATGGTAAGCGGCTTAGCTGCCTATCCTGTGCTTCAGATCATTTACCTGCGAGTTCCATAAACGTTCCTGGTCTTTCAGCTCCGCCTTGTCTGCAAAGTCGGTGATCCGCAAAATAGTTTCGTTGGTTATCGGGCTTTGATCTATGCTGAATTCAAAGAATTCGTCAGGACTGTAATAGTCCCAGCGATAGCGTATAAACTCGTTCTCTGCCTGCTCTATCACTTCGGCAGTATCAATGGCGCCGTTCCAGCTGAAATAGAAAAGCTGGTCACGTTGGTCAACTTTATCAGCGAACCATTCCTGCAAACCAACGGGTGTTGATAAAAATTCATATAAAATGGAAGGTGAACACCTAACCGGGAACTCCAGGGAGTACATCATCTTTTTCTTCATTGTAGAAAGGTTCGCTTGAATTAACTTCTGCTGCAATAATAGAAAAAGGATTGAACAATCAAAATTTTTCGTTAACTTTCATATACAATAGCATAGTCATAATCATAATATATGTGGAAAATTCGGTGTTAACAATTCCTTAAATTTTTTTGGGTTGAATTGAGTCTACCCTTAGATTTGCCATAGTAATGTCATTCAACATTCATTATCAACGTTTACTGCCTGAATTGTCTAACCATTTAATGCTTTACCTATGTCCATGCGTCAGCTAAAAATCACGAAATCGATTACCAATCGTGAAAGCCAGTCTCTTGAGAAATATCTGCAGGAGATCGGTAAAGTAGATTTGATCACGCCCGAGGAAGAGGTTCAACTGGCCATCCGAATCAAACAAGGTGATCAGTATGCCCTTGAAAAACTTACCAAAGCCAACCTGCGCTTCGTGGTATCGGTTGCCAAACAGTACCAGAACCAGGGTCTTTCCCTGAGTGACCTGATCAACGAGGGTAACCTGGGTCTTATCAAGGCCGCACAACGCTTTGACGAAACAAGAGGTTTTAAATTCATCTCTTACGCTGTATGGTGGATCCGTCAATCTATCTTACAAGCTTTGGCCGAACAATCACGTATCGTTCGCCTGCCGCTCAACAAAGTAGGCCTGTCTAACAAGATCAGCAAGGCTTATTCGCAGCTGGAACAAGAGTACGAGCGCGAACCATCGACCGAAGAACTGGCTGAATTGCTGGACATTGGTACCGAAGAAGTGGAAACTACCCTCGGTGTAGCTGCCCGCCACGTATCTGTAGATGCGCCTTTCGTTGACAGCGAGGACAACACCCTGCTGGACGTACTGGAAAATCCTAACTCTGAATCTGCAGACTCTGAACTGGAACACTACGATTCACTCCGTTGCGAGATCGAGCGCTCACTGAGCACTTTGACAGACCGCCAGCGCGATGTGATCAAGCTGTACTTCGGTATCAGCGTAGAGCATCCAATGAGCCTGGAAGACATCGGCGAAAAATTCTCGCTTACCCGCGAGCGTGTACGCCAGATCAAAGACAAAGCCATCACTAAGCTGCGCACCGCCAGCCGCTGCCAGCTGCTAAAATCTTACTTAGGTAACTAATTCAACCATCTTTACTTTTTTACACGCCCAGCTTTGCCGGGCGTTTTTGTTTGTCTGAACCTCCGGCTAGTCTGATTTGGCTGGTTGATCTGATTGGGGTGAATTACTCTAACACGGCCCTCAATACCGCGGCAGGCCTTTGAACTCCGTTCTCACTAAGGGCTTTTTCGGGTCTCTTTTGGCATATAATGGGTTTTCGGGGTGATAGAACCAGCCGGTTTCCTGCTCTATTTGTTTCCGTATTTCCGGCGTGGCATTGCGGTGGGCGACGAAGCGTTCTAATTGCTTCTTCTGCTGCCAGGTGGTGCTGCCCTGGTTGCGGATATAATAATCGAATTCATCTTGCATCAGCTCTTTTAAGGGTGTGTAGCCTTGTTTCAGGAGTGTAGCGTGGTCTGGTGGCGGGTTTTGTTGGGGTACTCGTTCGGGATCGGTTGATTTATGATGTGTGACCGGTGAATGATCTATCGATGTAGCTGCTTGCATGGGCCCGGGAGATTCCTCTCTGCGTTCGGAATGACAGCCCTGATGGGAATGACAACCTTGATTTGTTTCCGTTTGTTGCCGGATTGGGGAAGGATTTGAAAGTGCTGCATTTTTGTTGCCTGCTTTCCGTATAAGATTGTTGTTCAGCGGGTGAAACTCCCAGCCGGCTTCGCGTTCGGCTTCGTAGCGGTGGCGGTGGGGCTGGAAACGTAGTCCGCACATTTTTTGCACGGCCTGCAGTTCTTTTAGTTTGTCCTTATCCTTTGTTTCCACGTAGTCTTCGCGCAGGTCGTCAATTACTTTATGCTGCGGAAGATACCCGGTTTCGTCCACCGTCCTGCTTTCAAACGCCCGTATAGCCTCCTGTTCTTCACGTTCCAGCTGCGGTGTCATCCGTTCTTGTCGCTCTGCATCTTTGCGCGCACTCCTGCGTTGCTGCAGGTCCAGATACCGCTGCATGTTGGTGTCAAGTGGCCACCATTTATTCGTACCATCCTCCGTGTCGAAATACGCCCGGATAGTATAGCCATGTAATGCGCTGTAATCGTCTATAGGTATGCCTGCTATCAGTATCTCGGGAGCTGTCCACTCCTCCGGCGCTGCGTCTTTATCTTCCTTCTTCTCTTTTACGCGCGCAGGCGCCCTGCCCCAGCCTTCCAGCCTGATGCAGGCATTAGCCGCTGCTATTTTTTGCGATACGCCTGGTGTTACAAATTGTCTTTCGAAGCCATCGCGTGTGCGGAATATCTTTTCCGTCAGCTCGCGGCCATGTATGACGTTGGCCAGCAGTTCACGCAACTCGTATTTGGCCAGGTGCTTTATCAAGCTCCTGGTCTTTGTCGTGTACAGCCTGTGCTATGGCCGGGTTGTCGCGCATCAGGCGGTTGACGGCGCTTTTGATGGATGATTCTTTTGCTTTAGGATAGGCCTCGCGGTAGGCGGCCATCTTATCGCCGGTGCGCAGGTATTCGCGCAGAAAGGTTTTCTGGCTTTTGGTCATTGGTGATAGTTTGACATCCCTCCCGGCCTCCCTTCGGAAGGGAGGAGAAGGAGATAGGTTTACAATAACACAAATATACGAAATTAATGTCTAATTGACAAAAAGCAGTTCGTTTCAAACAGACGCTTGCATCGGTGTGGGTCGAAGTGGATATTTCGGCCAGTATGAGACACACTTCAATATTCACGATAATGTCAAAAAATATAACCTATCCTCTAAAAGGCTATGCAGTGCAGCAGTTAAATTTTAGTTTTATATCACGATTAAACCTATTTTTTATGAAATCCTTATTACTATTTACATTATCAATTCTCTTCTCTGCTTCTTTAACCGCCCAACGGGATATTGAATGGCAAAAAGCTTACGGCGGCAGCCTGATAGAAGCCCTTAAGGATATAAAACCAACACCCGACGGTGGTTATATTGTGGTGGGGTATGCCAATTCAAAAAATGGAGACGTGGCAGGTGCCCACGGCAGCACTGAGGCCTGGGTGATAAAGACCGACGCAGTGGGCACCATTGCCTGGCAGAAGTGCCTCGGCGGCAGCCTTGACGATTATGGTTACCGCATCGTTGTAACTAAAGATGGCGGATACCTAGTTCTGTGCGGAACGCCGTCGGGTGACGGCGATGTAACGGCTAGCAAAGGCGGCCCAGATATCTGGCTCGTAAAACTAACCTCGACCGGAGCTATTGCCTGGCAACGTACCTACGGCGGTACCAATGGCGACTATCCCACGGACATGATCGAGACTGCGGATGGCGGATACGCGTTTGCAGGAAATACAGGGTCTTGGAACGGGGATATAGCCAATTCCAAAGGCAGTAGCGACGCTTGGATAGTCAAACTGGATGTTAGCGGAAATATCGAATGGGAGCAAACCTACGGTGGACCAGGTTCAGATGGCGCTCAATCTGTAAAGCAAACCGTTGACGGCGGATATGTAGTATCGGGCCACACGCGTTCCGTTTCGGGAGATTTTGGTTCCGGCTATGGCCAGGACGATGTATTTCTTTTAAAAATATCGCCCACCGGTAGTATACAATGGCAGAAAAGGTATGGTGGAAGCTCGGGCGAATTTGCCAGTACTGTGCTTGAAACACCGGATGGATATATTATGTGCGGCAACACAGAATCCAACGATACAGACGTGGTGGGCAATCACGGCGCGAGCGATCTTTGGGTGGTAAAGACCAATGCTACCGGAGAGATCGAATGGCTGAAAACCTATGGCGGCAGCGACGATGATTTTGGTAATGACATACAGGAAAAATCCGGCCGTTATCTTGTTGTGGGTTATACCAGTTCGCAAGACGGTGATGTAGTGGATGGACACGGATATGCCGATATGTGGGCATTGGAATTGAATGCAGATGGCAGTATACACTGGAACCGGCCAGTGGGAGGTAGTTTTTCAGATATCGGCAACCGGGGCGTTATAACCAGCGATGGCGGTTTTATAGCGGGCGGATATACAAGCTCTTCCGATATGGATGCAACGGGCTCGGGAGTACATGGGTCGGCTGATTTCTGGCTTGTAAAATTCGGCCCTCCCGTATCGGTAGACGAGGTGGCAGTCGAGAATGCCATCAGCATCTACCCTACTGTAACCAGCAACACCGTGCAGGTGAGCACTAAAGGCGACTACAAAAACGCCACCGTACATGTATACAACACAAGCGGGCAGCTCCTCCAAACCGTCGGGCTGACAGATGGAAAAGCATCGGTGGATCTCAATGGGTATAGCGCTGGCGTTTACCTGATACAAATAGCTAACGGCAACGATGCCACTACCTACAGAATATTGCTTCAACCATAAAGCAGTTTGTCGTAACTGTTGATAGTGTATTAAGTGGGAACACCT
>JAJNBR010000082.1 GCA_021156265.1 Flavipsychrobacter sp. | reverse complement strand
AAAAAAGAATGTCAATCCCGGCATAGCCAGGATTGACATGAGATTAATTAATTATCGTTGCTACGGTGGAATTTGCTGATATCCATACCGAAGTGCAGACCGCGTTCGCCAAGCACTTGTTCAATTTCAGACAGAGATTTCTGACCGAAGTTGCGGAATTTCATCAGTTCTTCCTGTGTGTACTGTACCAGCTCGCTCAGAGAATTGATCTTGGCAGCTTTCAGGCAGTTGAATGCACGTACAGAAAGTTCCAGGTCTTCAAGAGGAGTGTTCAATACTTTACGCAGCTGCAGTGTTTCTTCATCAACTACTGCTTCTTTCTCTTCACGTTTAGTATCCAGTGAGATGTTCTCATCAGTGATGATCATCAGGTGCTGGATAAGGATACGTGAAGCTTCTTTTACAGCTTCTTCAGGATGAATAGTACCATCTGTAGAAACATCCATGATCAGCTTTTCGAAGTCAGTGCGCTGTTCAACGCGGGTGTTTTCGATGCTGTATTTTACATTCTTAATCGGAGTGTAAATAGAGTCGATGGCGATGATGCCAAGCGGCGCTTCTTTAGGGCGGTTCTCTTCAGCAGGAACATAACCGCGGCCTTTACCGATGTGCAGTTCGATGTTGAAAGTAGTACCCGGCTCCATATTGCAGATAATCAGCTCAGGGTTCATTACCTGGAAATTAGGCAATGCTTCGCCAATCATAGCAGCAGTGAAAGTTTCCTGGCCTTTGATGTTCAGTTCGATCCTCTCGCCTGATACGTCGCCTTCTACAGCTTTCTTCAGACGAACCTGCTTCAGGTTCAGGATGATCTCTGTAACATCTTCCAGTACACCTTTAATGGTAGCAAATTCATGGTCTGCACCAGCTATTTTGATAGCGGTGATCGCGTAGCCTTCAAGTGAAGAAAGCAGGACACGACGCAGTGCATTACCAATGGTAACACCGTAACCGGGTTCCAGTGGACGGAATTCGAACTGAGCTTCGAAGTCATTAGCTTTCTGAAGAACAATTTTGTCCGGTTTTTGGAAATTCAATATGGCCATATTGAGATTTGTGTTTACTGTTTTTTTAAAGTTTAGGCTAAACCCCTTATCAAAAGGATAGCTAATATAAGCATTTTAGCCGTATAATAAAACAAGCTAAGCTTCCTGGTGTCAGGAAGCTTAGTGTTATTACTTAGAATACAACTCGACGATCAGTTGTTCCTTGATGTTCTCAGGAACGCTTTCACGCTCTGGATGAGCTATATAAGTACCTTTCATTTCTTTTTCATTCCAGTCAACCCATGAGATCTTCTGGCCTTTGCCGCGGATCTGGCCGGTAACATCGTTGTTCGCTTTGCTCTTAGGCTTCAGTTCGATAATGTCACCCGGCTTCATTGTATACGAAGGGATATTTACTACCTCACCGTTTACCATGATGTGCTTGTGAGACACCATTTGACGGGCTGCCGGACGTGTAGGAGCCATACCCATACGATAGATGGTATTATCCAAACGAGCTTCCAGCAGTTTGATCAGGTTCTCACCGGTAGCACCTTTCAGGCGTGCAGCCTCAACGTAAGTGTTACGGAATTGTTTTTCCAGAAGACCGTAAGTGTATTTAGCCTTTTGTTTTTCTTTCAGCTGGATAGCGTATTCGCTCGCAGTTTTGCGTTTGCGGCTAGGTCCGTGCTGACCCGGAGGGTTGCTGTTCTTTCCGAGGTTTTTGCCTGATCCGAGGATAGGCTCGCCGAAAATACGGCAGATTCTGTTCTTTGGTCCTGTATAACGTGCCATGACGATTTTTGTTTAACTGCCCCGTCTCCTTTAAAAATCGTAAAATCCGATCCGGAGCAGCGATTATAAATAAAAAATGATTGCGATTTGTTGTTGCGATTATACGCGACGTTTCTTCGGAGGACGGCAACCGTTGTGTGGCAGCGGCGTTACGTCTTTGATAGAAACTACTTCGATACCCATGTTTGCCAGGGCGCGGATAGCGCTCTCGCGACCTGAACCGGGACCTTTCACGAATACGTCAACTTTCTTTACACCAGCGTCGATAGCTACTTTACCACAGTCGTTAGACGCCATTTGAGCTGCATAAGGCGTGTTTTTCTTAGAACCACGGAAGCCCATTTTACCAGCAGAAGACCAGGAGATAACCTGACCAGATTTGTTAGTAATGCTGATGATGATGTTGTTGAATGCTGCGTTGATATGCACGTCGCCGTGTGGATCAACTTTTACGACGCGCTTTTTAGCGGCTGTCTTAGCAGATGCTTGTTGCTTTGCCATTTTGTTTTAAAAATAAGGTAGTCAAAAAATGAACCGATATACATCGGGCGTACCACTCCTCCCCGGTGCACCTCACCAGATCCGGCAGTAGCACTGTTATTATTTCTTAGGTGCTTTCTTTTTACCTGCAACTGTCTTACGCTTACCTTTACGGGTACGGCTGTTAGTACGGGTACGCTGACCACGCAAAGGAAGACCTTTACGATGACGCAGACCACGATAACAAGCGATGTCCATAAGGCGCTTAATGTTCATTTGCACTTCAGAACGCAACTGGCCTTCCACTTTAAACTCGGTGTATTGTGCAGTGCTACGGCCGATACCGTAGATGTAAGTGAGCGCTATCTCACCACGTTTGTTTTTTGGAAGGTCAATACCAGCTATACGAGCCATATTATATTAAAATTCAAATATTTTACGAATAAATGATTAACCCTGGCGTTGTTTGAAACGAGGGTTCTTTTTGTTAATGATGTACAGCCGTCCTTTACGACGTACAATCTTGCAATCTACACTACGCTTCTTAATGGCAGCTCTAACCTTCATGACTATTTGGTTATTTAAATTGTTTATTTATAACGATATATTATACGGCCCCGACTCAAATCATATGGACTCATTTCAACGCCAACTTTATCGCCAGGTAGAATGCGTATGTAGTGCATGCGCATTTTTCCAGATATTGTTGCCAGTATTTCGTGCCCGTTTTCTAGGCGTACACGAAACATAGCGTTTGATAAAGCCTCTACTATCGTCCCGTCCTGCTTGATTAAAGACTGTTTAGCCATATTTTAAAGGACTGCAAAGGTAAAGTATTATTTTTATTTTCCAAAACAAATACGCTCCATGCCATAAGGATTGGCGAGATAGTTGACAGTGGCTAAGAATACTCGCTTCAGCCTCTTAGAAATAGTACCTATAATTATACTCAGTTCGCACTTCGAATTTAAAATTAATCGCATAAGTTTGGGCAAATTGCCTATATGAAGGAGAACTTAACAGCCACGGCCGAAATTACGATAAAAGCCCCGGTTTCAAGGGTTTGGGATGCCTTGGTAGACCCGGCGCAGATCAAAAAATACTTCTTTGGCACCAATGCCAGCTCCACATGGGAGGAAGGCAGCCCTCTTACCTTCTCCGGCGAATGGGAAGGGAAAACTTACACCGATAAAGGCACCATATTGAAAAAAGAACCAAATAAACTGCTGAAATTCAGTTACTGGAGCTCGATGAGTGGAAAGCCGGACCTACCGGAGCATTATGCGAATGTAACTTACCGGCTGTCTGAAAAAGAAAATGTCACGACGCTGGTCGTGACACAAGATAATATTACCAATAAGGAAGGCCAGGAGCACAGCCAGCAAAACTGGGGTATTGTAATAGGCAACCTTAAAAAATTACTGGAAACAGGCAATTAACCCACCACCTCAGCCACTTTTATCGTTTTGGCCCAAGTCAGCAGGGAAGAACACTGTTCATCTATGAGATCGTGAGGAAGCTGGTGGGCTGCATGCTTAGTGGTCAGGAACACTGTATGCATAGCCATACGCTTGCCAAACTCCATGTCGCTCAGGCTGTTACCTACCATCACGCTGCGTTTGAAGTCGATCTGGGGAAAGTCTTCTTTAGCCTGGATAGCCATACCGGTGTTTGGCTTGCGGTTATGGTCGGTATCGGCTACCGCCGTGCAGGCGTACACCTTATCGATGCGGCCTCCGTTAACCTCTATTTCAGTGGTCATGCGGCTGCTGATATCTTTTAACGTCTCAAAACTCATGATACCACGACCTACACCACGTTGGTTGGTCACCACCACAATATTCCCAAATATCTCATTCAGCGTTTTCAAAGCCTCGAGAGCACCATCACAGAAGCGGAATTCATCCCAATCCGTTATGTATGAACCCACTATCTCGTCATTGATCACCCCATCGCGGTCAAGGAAAAGCGTCCAGCTTTTATCCACTTGTGCTTGTATATCAAATGCTCCCATGAGTAAATATTTTTAAAACAATTTTTGTTCCACCAACTGGCAAATTATATGTCCAAGGGTGATGTGTGTTTCCTGGATGCGGGGAGTATCTTTACTTGGCACGTCCAGCAGAAAGTCGCTGACAGCCTTCATTTTACCCCCACCCTCACCTGTAAACCCAACAGTAATCATACCAAGCTCTTTAGCTTGTGTCATGGCATTGACAATATTAACAGAATTGCCCGAAGTACTGAGCCCAACGAGCACATCGCCCTTTTTTCCCATGCCTTTTACGATACGGCTATACACCACGTCGTAACCATAGTCGTTTGCCACAGCGGTAAGGAAAGAGGTATTACAGTGTAATGCTTCTGATGGTAAAGGATCCCTGTCGGAGTAAAAACGGCCGCTAAATTCGGCTGCCAGGTGCTGCGCATCGGCCGCACTGCCACCGTTGCCGCAAAAAAGCACCTTATTTCCATTCTGGAACGCGGAAACCATGGCATTTGTTATCTGCTCCACATTATTTAACAATTCCGGGCTATTCAGCACCTGCTGTTTGGTGTCTATAGATGCCTGAATAATCTTCTTAATAGTCTGTTGCATGCTCAACCAAAAATACAACAGCGTGTCCATGATTGAACACGCTGTTTAAAAAACGTTAGTATTATGTGGATTACTATATAACCATCATTGCATCGCCATAGCTAAAGAACCTGTATTTCTCTTTAATGGCGGTCTGGTATGCGTGCATAGTAAGGTCGTAGCCCGCGAAAGCGCAAACCATTATTAGCAGGCTGGTCTTCGGCAAATGGAAGTTTGTTACCAGGGAATTGGCAATATTGAAGTCGTAAGGAGGATGGATAAACAGGTTAGTCCAGCCTTCTGCGGGCTTCAGCAGTCCCTGAGCAGTAACAGAGCTTTCCAGTGCACGCATGGTAGTGGTGCCTATTGAGCATATTTTATGGCGCTCGGTTTTTGCCTTATTCACAATCTGGGTGGCAAACTCATCCACGCGGAAATATTCAGCGTCCATTTTGTGCTTCGACAGGTCTTCAACCTCTATGGGACGGAAAGTACCCAAACCGGTATGGAGCGTAGCCTCGGCAAATTTTACGCCTTTGATCTCGAGGCGTTTGATCAGCTCGCGGCTAAAGTGCAGGCCCGCAGTCGGAGCTGCCACAGCACCTTCGTATTTTGCATACACCGTCTGGTAGCGCTCTTTATCTTCTTCTTCAGGCTTGCGCTTGATATATTTAGGTAGCGGGGTTTCACCCAGCAATTCCAGCACATCTTTGAACGCTTGCTCGTCGCCGTCGAACAGGAAACGAATCGTACGACCACGGGAAGTTGTATTATCTATTACTTCAGCTACCAACTCGTCATTATCACCAAAGTAGAGTTTATTGCCTACACGGATCTTTCTTGCGGGATCAACAATAACATCCCAGAGGCGGTTTGGCTTGTTCAGCTCACGCAGCAGAAATACCTCGATCTTCGCACCGGTCTTTTCTTTTCGGCCATACAAGCGTGCAGGAAAAACCTTAGTATTGTTTACAACCATAACGTCTTTGTCGTTATAGTAGTCAAGAATATCACGGAAAATCTTATGCTCAATCTTGCCCGAGTCGCGATGTACAACCATCAACCGGCTTTCTTCCCTTGTTTTGGCTGGGTGTTGCGCTATTAGGTTTAACGGCAGGTCGAATTTGAATTGCGACAACTTCATATATATGCAAGACTTGTTTAAAAGTGGGCAAAGTTAGTAATTAATTCAACAAATAGTAAAATGGCAATTTTCAGTGATTTTACCGTTTATATATTCCCGGCTTATACACTGATTACTAGTTGTTTCCCATAAATATAATGTTGATGCGCTTACCCACGCCAAAGCTCCATAAGGTGTCTTCCGGAGACATTGCCACCACGGCGGACACAACGACCATATTGAACGGTGTAAAATAAATGCCTCCGCCATAGGAATTATGCCACTTATCCGAAACTTCATCACGCATCCATACCCGTCCAAGCTCTTCAAACCCTACCAATCCGAATTGTCCCTTTACCACGTACGCATTAAAATCAAATAATTTCCAACGAAGCTCCAGGGTACCATACGCCATCGATGATCCTGCAAACCTGTTTTTACGGAAGCCGCGCAGATAATTGTGCGCACCGAGCGAGAACGCCTGGAAATACTCAAAACTATCGCTCAGTATTTGTCCTCCGCCCGCTCTTATTACAGCGATCAGATTGGAAGGATGGCTCAGCGTTGCATATAAAGTAAGATCGGAACGGACACTTGAAAACGGCATAGCAGCGCTGTTGAGCGGTTGGAGCATCGTCAACTCAGTCTTCCACTCCAGGCCTTTTTTCGGCCAGAGTTCCTGGAAAAGATTATCGATGTTAAACACCAGCTTACCTCCCGCATAGGATTTAGGTTCGTTAACACTGAAAGAATCCAGCCCTACAACAGATGGAGTTTCAAGTACCCGATCCTCATTCTCTTTAGCATTGTTCTTATAGCTGAAGAATGTTGGGCCGGCTGCGAGGCTCATCACCCCCCTATTCAGAAAACGCTTTTTTAACAAAAGGTCTACCGCACCATAGTTATAACGCGCCCTGTAGAAGTCTATCGGTTTTGACTCATCACGAAACGATTCATTACCCAATCCGAAAAAGTAACTCAACACAGGATTAACATATTCAGCATTGGCCTGCAGGTCCCAGTTACGGTAAAAGTTTACAAAGTCGCCTTTGTACCGAAGCTGGAAAGCCTGGTTACCTACAGCAACAAGTCCCCACAACTTGTGGTTTGTCGAATCTCTGAAACCGCGTCTCACACGTTCTATACCAACTCCTAACAAGAAGCCGTCGTCTTCGTTAATACCAGCCCTTATTGCCGGAAATGTCGTCCTGTTGTAGATATCCTCCCGCAACACGTACTGGTTTACCAGGGGATCGGACGAAAATAACTTCGTTGTCTTGCTTTTGGACAACACCTCATTATCCTCGTAAGACAGATCATACAAGTAATTTCTTGAATCGCCATGCATGTTAAAAGTATCATTACCCTTGCCACCGAGAACGAAGAATTTGATCTTTGACTTTGTGTCTTCATCCATCTCAAAATAATCGTTGCCGTTAAAGCCATATAGCCTTACTTCATTAGTAACTGCGGGATCAAACCACCTTTGATATTGGAGTGTCGTATCTCCCCTATCATCCCTACCGTACACTTTCACCCAAAGCCCCGAATTCTCACCCGACACTCTGAAAACATCCTCTTTGTTTGAACCAAGCACATTGACTTTTCGCGAAATGAACCGGTAGTATTCCATGGCTCTGTCCGGTATCTGATCACGCCTGCTCATCAGTTTACTCCTAAATTCTTCTCCCCTGAACGCCTGTATTTCCTTAGGCAATCTTGACACGGCGTTGGTTATTACCTGGTCATTAATATTGTTGACAACTTCCGTTGTCACCTCTTTCCAGTCAGCTTCATCAAGCTCATTTAAGAAGAACATGTCCACGTCACGCCCGGTAAGCGCAAGCCTCGTCACCTTTTTAATGTCGTGGTCAAAATTCTGCATATAAGACATCATGGCTTGCTTGCGTGCCATTTTGATAAGCAAACCGTCAGAAGCGAATGTTGCCTGATCCCGGTCTTTAGGAATGGGGTAAATTACCTTTCCATCGCCGCTGTCAGTTTCTCCCCATTTCCATTGCGCGTAGTGACGGTCGAAGTCTGAAATCAGGAAGTCAACCAGGCGGGCTTTAAGAACTGTTTTTGCGTCTTTGCGATAATTATGGTGATCAAGTATTTCGTTAATTGCATCAAGCGTATTTTCCGACTCCTGCACCCCGTCCCGCGTTGGCTCGCGCTCCTCAAGCTGGCAAACAGTGTTGGCAAATAATGACTGGTATTCACCTAATGCTGGATCATTGGGCACAAAAAACACCTGTGGTGTCGCATGAGGTACCTTAACGGCGGTTAACAGGTCGGGAACAATAAGCGAGCCATATGGATTAGAAGACGATATCATGTCCTGCGCTACCGAACTGGCTACAGTTCCCCTCAACCCTTCAGGCATTACTTCATCCAGGTTTTTGTTCGTCTGGCGAAGCGCCCATTTTTTCCCCTCCTTATCCATCAACTGAAGGGACTTGCTCTGGTGGCCGCCGCCTAATCCTTCTATCTTCAACCCTCCTTTTTCTTTTTCGATGTGAAACACCTTCATTTTCACCGGCGTTCCCCAGTCTTTCCTGTAGTTATTTCCGGCAAAAAACCTATCGAAACCAGAAGCGCTGTCATAACTTTTGTTAGCAGCCGCTACAAAACTGTCCGCCTGTATCAATGGCATTTTTGCAGTGTCAGGTGCGTGCGGCGGCATCTTTGAGTAGTCAAAAATGTCGCCGGAATAGGCGAGCCCGGCATGGTCATCTTTGATTGTGTAATACTTTATTCTGACCTTTTTGTTCTTTAATATTTCGACTACAGCAAAACCTGTTTCCTGCTCCGCGAATTGCACACGTCGTGTATTCCGTACACGGGTAGTTTTGCCTGCGGCACTGCTGATAATGTAGTTAATGCCGTCCGAATTCAATAATTGCAGATTGCGCTCCTGACCGGCAGCAAAGAGTACGTACGGATGTGTCTTCAAATATTTTGACACATCATTGACCATTTTACGGTATGCCTCGTTATTAATGTCCTGTTTGGTTGTGATCGCGTTGCGCGCCAGCGGATACAGTGACCCAACTATTGGCAAAGGCAAATAAAACTTCCTTAATGCGGTTATATCCGTAAGTGGAAATAGATGTTGTTTTATTCCAAATGAGCCGCTATGCAGTCCCTTATTGTAAAAAGGATGATGACTTATAAACAGAAGGAACTTGTCCGCATTATCTTCCACAATGTCTTCAAATTCTACTTTGAGCTCTTCTGTTGTTCTGTGTTTACAATCCGACTCGACATCTGTTTTCTCATGCTCATGTAGCCACCACTGGCTATCGAAAATGACCATTTCTGCATCATTACCCAGACTCATATCCTCCGGACCGGCACAACCGTCTGCCGGAAGAAACTTTATATTTTTTTGACCGAGACCGTTGATAAAATGCTGTTGTTGCAATACAGACTTAAGGCCATTTTTTTTGCCATTATCCCATTCATGAAAGCCAGGGACAAATACGGCTGTCGCTTCTGTGCCTTGAACAAGGCCGGCCTGGGCCTTGAGCGCCTCAAGATTTCCATCGTCGTCTATGTTATTGCCGAGATAGAGGACTGTGGTTTTTTTGTCAAGAGGTATAGTCTCTTCAACAGCCCTAAGAAATCCAGGTTTCTCGCGCATTGACGCACCCGCGTTGCCAATAAGAACAATCCGCGAAGAAATTTCTTCCTGCGCTTTCAGGCATTGCGAACATAAGAGCAACGAAAGCAGGCAGATATAAAGATGACGCATGTATGTGTAAAAATTGTGCACCGATACCTATACAAATCTGTTGCCGCCAGCTATACGTCACAATTTCCATCATTTTTTAAAGGCGTGCAAAATCAATAAACTGTGTTTATGGGCAAAAATATCTACAATAATATTATAGATAAGAAATAATTGCTTGCAATCTCAATTTTATTATCTTTAGCAAGGATATCTATCCGAAGGTGTATTTGGCATAACCTGCACGACCGAAGTTTTTTAGCTTCGCCCAAATATGTCAAATTATTTTAAATACTTAACTAATTATGAATCTTTTCGTTGGCAACCTTAGCCCAGAAACATCCGAAGAGCAACTACGACAACTTTTCTCAGAATTCGGAGAAATCAAATCTACTAAAATTCCTCTCGACAGCGCAACAGGTTTACCCCGGGGGTTTGGCTTTGTGGAAATGGACGACAAATTTCATGGCTACGACGCTATAGACAACCTGGATTGCACCTATTTCATGGGTGCTATCATCTCTGTTAAGGAATCTAAACCAAAAACCCAGGGTGGTGGCGGTAACCGCGGTGGCGGTGGCGGCTTCAACCGCAACCGCAACTTTAGTCGCCCGGAAGGCGGCGGTGGTGGTTTCAATAGAAACCGCAGCTTCAACAACAACCGCGGCAATAGTGATCGCAGCGGTAATGATCGCGGTGGTTATAACTCACGCGGAAACTATAATAATAGCAACAGCTATAATAGCGGTAACAGCTCTAATAGCAGTGGCAACAATGACAAAGACTATAATAAACTGTAGAACTTTATTCTAATCAATAATAAAACAGGGAGCAATACATGCTCCCTGTTTTATTTTCCTTCCGGCTTGCCAACTCGCAAAATCGTACTGTTGAGCACCTTTATATCATACACAGGCAATTCGCCTGGACGATCATCAGGATTGTATCTGAAAAAATTAATAAAATAATCTGCAGAACTATCCGCTTCATACGTTTTGACAATGCGCTTGCGCTGATCATCCGGCAAAAAATCGATGTTAAACAGTAACGGCGTATGTGCGTCAGGCCCAGTGACCTTGATTGATGAAGAAGTGTCGTGGGCCAAAACGAATTCAAGCCCCTGCTTTGTACTGGCACCCCAATAGTCCATTTCGTAATGCCTGCGAATAAATTCAGGCTCCCTGCTTACCAGTTCATTAAAATACACCTGCTGGAACGGATGATTTTTCACCATGAACCAGGCTAAAACGGCCAACTGCAAACCAGCCAACGCAATAACCGGGATCTTCAGCCTCGTTTGGGATAGCCTGGCTACGGCAAAGATGATGAACATGGAGAAACCTGCGAAAATAAAGTACAGGTGTCGCCAGTCGTCATAGATAACTGCCCGGGTGATTATGATAAGGCCAACAGGAAGCAAAACCGACAACAGGAAAATAATATGCATGCCGCCTTTGGAATCATTCAGCCAAAACTTCGGCTTCTTCAAAAAATCTGCCAGAAACCAGATAGTGCCAATTCCTCCTAACAGCAGCCACACCAGCGGCACAGTAACAGCAAACCATATCGGGAAATACGTAACGGTTATATCTGTACTGTGTACGTATTTGCCATTCACCAACATCCATCCGAACCAGCGAAAATGCGCCATCCGGCCATAGCTTTCAATGAAATTTTTCACCGGTGATGTCCACAGGAATGGCCAGAAAATAACGATGGCGATAGCTGTGGTGACCGCAAATACAGCCAGCCGGGGTGCAATATGAGTTAGCTGTTTTTTCTCTTTCAGATAAAGCACCATCTGCAGGAAGAGCACCAGCCCGGTAGCTGCAGGAATAATGACACCCAGCACCCGTATACCTGTCGTATAACCGCACAATAGGCCCGCAGCGACAAACCAGCCCAGCTTTTTCTTTTCCAGCGCCATGTAAATAGCCCAAAAGGATATGAAAAACAGGGAAAGAAAAACGATATCCTTGCTATTGAAGAAGGAATGCGCATAAAACCGTGGAAACATGTACACCACTAAAAATGCGAGTACAGCCAGCCACACATTTTTATGCATTCTAAAAACAAGCAAATAGGCAAAGAAACAACCGATAATGAAAAAGATATGACAGGCAATGTGCCTCATCAGATAGATATCGCGAAAGTTGTCGATGTTCAGCACCTTCTCTATCGCCATCAACCCAACCTCGAAAGCCGGGCCGTAATCTTTGTTCACAAAATTGTCTAACGCTGCACGATTCCCTTTAAATACGTATTCAAAATTGATCATCCCGATCTCATGCTGAGCGGTCTCGTCCCACGACATACCGTAATCCTGGTAGTTGGACAACCCGATAACGACAGCAACAATAAACAGCAGGATTCCTGGAAAATAGGGAGAGCGGGTAAACTTCATGCAGGCAATTTGCCGCGAAAATACGATATAGTTGTTATACGGAAAGCATTACATACATTTGACCCCTAAATACGAGACCATGCAAGTTTGGAACGACTACTTATCCCAAAATAAACAGCGTTTTCTGGATGAACTATTAGACCTGCTGCGTATACCATCAGTAAGCGCTGATAGCAAGTACAAAGCCGACGTTGCCCGTTGCGCAGAGGCGGTAAAGGAAAGCCTGCTGAAAGCAGGATGTGATATGGCAGAAATATGCCCCACACCAGGACACCCGATCGTATACGGGGAGAAAATGATTGACCCGTCTCTTCCTACTGTATTGGTTTATGGACACTACGATGTGCAGCCGGCCGATCCGCTGGATCTGTGGCATAGCGGTCCGTTTGAGCCTGTGATAAAGGACGAAAAGATATATGCCCGCGGCGCCTGCGATGACAAGGGCCAGATGTTCATGCATGTAAAAGCGCTCGAGGTTATGACAAAGACCAATACGTTGGCCTGCAACGTGAAATTTATGATCGAAGGTGAAGAAGAAGTGGGTTCGGTCAACCTTGGTAAATTCCTTGAAGGCAATAAAGAAAAACTGAAAGCTGATATCGTGCTGGTATCGGATACCTCCATGATCAGTATGGAACACCCATCACTCGAGACCGGCCTGCGCGGACTAGCCTATATGGAAGTGGAAGTGACCGGCCCCGACCGTGACCTGCACAGCGGCGTTTATGGCGGCGCAGTTGCCAACCCGATCAATATTCTATGCAAAATGATCGCGTCACTGCACGATGAAAACAACCACATTACTATACCCGGCTTTTATGACAAAGTGGATGAGCTAAGTGAAGCCGACCGTAAGGCTCTGAATAATGCGCCTTTCGACCAGGAAGAATACAAGAAGGAACTGGGCGTGAAAGCCGTATGGGGAGAAAAAGGATATACAACGCTTGAACGCACTGGCGTGCGCCCTACACTAGACGTAAACGGCATGTGGGGCGGGTATACCGGCGAAGGCGCCAAAACCGTACTGCCTTCCAAAGCTTTTGCTAAGATCTCTATGAGGTTGGTCCCCCATCAAAGCTCTCACGAGATCGCCCAGATGTTCCAAAAACACTTCGAAGGTATTGCCCCTGACTATGTGCAGGTAAAAGTTACTGAGCATCATGGCGGAGAGTCAAGACGTCTTTTGGCAAAGAGCCGATACCTACACGAGGCGGTGGCAGCATCCCCATTATTTCGCTGTTTGAGAAGACACTGGGGCTGAAAACGGTATTGTTCGGATTTGGCCTGGACAATGACAATATCCATTCTCCGAACGAAAAATACGACGTATTCAATTATTTCAAAGGCATCGAAACACTCCCCTATTTCCATAAGTATTTTGCGGAGATGAGCAAGAACTAAGCAGGGCTATGAAATCTGATATTTGTGCCTTACATTTATAACCCAAACGGAATACCTGATGAAAAAATACGTAGCAGCCTTCACGTCCGGCATTTTTACACTGGCAATATTTAGTGCGACACTTTTCAGCGCATGTACAAAAGAAAAATGTATCAGCGAGGCGCTTCAGGCACGGCATCAATCAGACAGGTGTCCGTCCGATTGCCCCGGTGTTATTGGCTGCGATGGAAAAAAATATTGCAATACTTGCGAGGCATTCAGGGCGGGAAATACATATCTCCGGGAGAGTAAAGATTAATATTCGACAAACGTGTTTATAGCACAAAGGCGGCCAATGGGCCGCCTTTGTTTTTCAAAATATAAAGCTTTAATATAACAAACGCAATATTTTTTTTACCGCAAAGAAGCCTGAAATTTGTAAGCATGAAGGCTCCGAAGATAATTGTTGCGATAGACGGGTATTCCTCGTGCGGCAAGAGCACGCTGGCGAGACAGTTGGCCGCCAAGCTTGGATACAACTATATAGACAGTGGTGCGATGTACCGTGCTATTACTCTTTATTTCCTGAGAAACGGTGTAAACATTCACGACAAAGAACAAGTAACCGAAGCCCTCGCGAATATCCATTTGGCGTTCGTTTTTAACGAGCACACCGGCAAGTCTGAAATATGCCTGAATGATGAAAATGCCGAACACCAGATAAGAGATATGTTGGTGGCTGAAAAAGTAAGCGAGATCGCTGCAATACGTGAGGTACGTCGCTTTGCCGTGGCGCAACAACAGCAAATGGGCAAGAAGAAAGGCATCGTGATGGATGGACGGGATATAGGAACAGTGGTGTTTCCTGAGGCTGAACTGAAGATATTTATGACGGCAGAACCCGATGTGCGGGTAATGCGTCGATATGAAGAAATGCTGGTGAGTAACCATGGGATTACCATAGATGAAGTGAAACATAACCTGGAACTGAGAGATTATGTTGACAGCAACCGGGAAGAGTCTCCATTGAGACAGGCCGAAGATGCCATTGTTCTGGACAACAGCATACTAACGCGTGAAGAACAACTGGAAAAAGTGCTTGACTGGGTAAAAGATCGCGCAAGCGTCATTGCCTGAACAACATTTTTTTTGATTTACTTTTGAACCTGCACTGCAGGTTTTTTTATTTCAATACAGCATCATGACCAATTACGAAATTGCCGACCATTTTTCGCTTTTGTCCAGGCTGATGGATATACATGGCGAAAACTCCTTCAAGTCAAAATCTTATAGCATTGCGGCATTTAATATAGAAAAACTACCCCGCGAGATCGAGGAAATGGATGATGCCGTATTATTTAATCAGAAAGGTATAGGGGAAAGCACCGGCAAAAAAATACGCGAGATCCAACAAACCGGAAAACTTGATGCGTTAGAGAAGATCATGTCTGCTACGCCTCCCGGAGTATTAGAGATGCTACACATCAAAGGTCTTGGCCCAAAAAAGATCTCGGTAATATGGAAAGAGATGGGCATTGAAACGCTTGGCGAGCTTGAATATGCGTGCAATGAGAATCGCCTTGCTTCCATCAAAGGCTTTGGCGCTAAAACGCAGGAAGGCGTTTTACAAAGCATTTCGTACTACCGCAAAAACCAGGGCTTTCATTTATGGGCCGATGTAGAGGAAACAGCTATACACCTGGTAACACAATTACAAAAAACATTTTCAGGCAACCTGTTTGCGTTGACAGGTGATATGCGCAGGCAAAATGAAACAGTAGAATTCGTCGAAATAGTCAGCGATATTGAAAAGGAAACTGTGATCAGGCAATTCGAAGCCATTGCTGACACTGTTGTTGAAGAAGACCCGAACAACTTACTCATCGTTCGTATACCCCAACAGCCAGTAATCAAATTTCATTTGTGCGCAACAGCTGCATTTTATCACACATTGTTTGCCACTACGGGAAGCAGCGAGTTTATGAAAGCTTTCCTGGAGAAATATATACTACCTGCAACGCCCGAAAACGAAGAGGTGATCTTTACGAACAATAACCTCTCCTATATTGTTCCTGCGATGCGCGAAACGGCTGCCATTCTCGATAAGGCGGCTACACATACAATGTATGACATCATTATGCCTCCTGATATACGGGGGATCATACACAGCCACTCCACCTGGAGCGATGGCCTGGATACAATCGAAACCATGGCAAAAGCTGCCCGGGATAAAGGAATGGAATACCTGGTCATCAGCGACCACTCCGTTTCTGCTTATTATGCCAACGGCCTGACACCGGAACGTATAGCGGCACAACACCAGGAAATAGATGCCATCAACGCTAAACTGGCGCCGTTCAAAATTTTCAAGAGCATAGAGGCTGACATCCTTGGCGATGGCAACCTCGATTACAATGATAAAATACTAAACACTTTTGACCTTGTGATCGCATCGGTACACAGCAATCTTAAAATGACGCTGGAAAAGGCTATGAGCAGGGTAATAGCCGCTGTCCGCAATCCCTTTACCACTATTTTAGGTCACCCTACCGGACGATTGCTGCTATCGCGTGAAGGATACCCGCTAGACCACAAGATCATAATTGACGAATGTGCTGCCAATAATGTAGTGATTGAAATAAACGCCCACCCGAGGCGGCTGGATATTGACTGGCGATGGATAGAGTACGCAATGGAAAAAGGCGTGTTGTTGTCTATCGATCCGGATGCCCACTCTGTAGCGGGCTACCAGGATGTTTACTATGGTGTAATGGCAGCGCAGAAAGGCGGGCTCACGGCCAAACAAAATCTCAGTAGTTTTTCATTGAAAGAATTCGAAGAATTCCTTGCCGGGTATGCAGCAAAAAAACAGGTGAAAGTATTGATCTGAGGCTAAAAATTGCAACACGCTTTGTTACTTTTATAGCAGATGCGCTACATCCTGCAACATATCAAGAACATCGTTCGCACTTACGATGGCTCGATACCGCTTACGTACTTTCTGAAGAACTTTTTTAAAGTAAATCCTAAGCTGGGAAGCCGCGACCGAAAGATATTGAGTGATATGGCCTACAGCTGGTACCGCTGCAGCAAAGGATTCGAGTATGCCGTTCCCTTCGAAGAAAAGCTGAACGCTGCACTATATCTCTGCGATACGCAGTCTAATCATGTCCTTTCATTTCTTCCGGCAGAATGGCAACAGACTAAGGCGCTTGATATAGCTCAGAAGATACAACTGCTGTCAGCAAAAAACATTTCATTCAACATTGAGAAACTGGCAGCGTTCAAAGCAGAGCTGTCTGAGGATATTACGCGAAGTGAATGGTTGCATTCTATGCTGCAACAACCACGCCTGTTCATAAGAGTGCGCGACAAAGACTTAGTGCCTATGTTGCTGCAGGAGCACAATGTACCCTACTTATGGATCAATGAATCGTGCATGAGCATTGCCAATGGCAGCCCCGTTGATAAAATATTGGTGGAGGATAGCTACGTGGTACAGGATGCTTCCTCGCAGGCCACCGGAAATTATTTCCATCCCACAGCGGGCGAGGCTTGGTGGGATTGCTGTTCGGGCGCAGGCGGTAAATCCTTGCTTCTTAAAGACATTACCGGCGATATTGCGCTTACCGTTTCCGACAAACGAGAAACCATCATACACAATTTATTACAACGCTTTCAGCAATACCATCACAACACGCCCGATGCTCATGTGTTTGACCTCACAAATGAAGAAGGGCTGAAAGATAGCATGGCCGGAAAAGAGTTTGATAGTATCATTGCCGATGTTCCTTGTACGGGTTCAGGAACCTGGGCGCGTACGCCTGAACAATTGTACTTTTTCAAACAAGCTGCTATAGATGAAATAGCGAAGCTGCAAACGACGATCGCTGTCAATGCTTCCAAACTGCTAAAGCCCGGCGGTAATTTTTTCTACATTACCTGTTCCGTATTCAAAAAAGAAAATGAAATGGTGGTCGAGAATATAATGCAGCAAACCGGAATGACACTCAGGGAGCAACAACTGATAAACGGCATTGGACAAAAAGCAGACAGCATGTTTATAACCGTCCTTAAAAAAAAATAGACTCAGTTCTTTTCTATCCGGATACTTTGCTTTTTTTCGCCTGCAGTAACTGTTAGAATATATATGCCGGTTGCGAGTTCGGGAGTTGTCAATGTCAACGTATGCGTCCCCCGGTTAAGAACTCGTTTGTCAACAAATATTGTTCTGCCATCCATACCGGCAAGCATCAATTCAACGTCGCCACTATCATGATAAATTGCCACAAAAATGTCTTTCGTGAAGGGGTTAGGTGATGCAGCTAGCCAATTATTAACATTCACGATCGGTCCTTTAATTCCCAGTAACTCTTGTGCTTTTTTAAAGTCTGGTACTCCATACCCAATGTGGTTATCAGGAGTGGCATATGCATGAGCACTTTCAATGATTGCGGTTTTTATCTGGTAAGCATTGCGGCTTGGTGAAGATTGCCAAAGGCAAGCTGCCCAGCCCGCCAGCTGCGGGGTAGCAAAAGAAGTTCCATTGATGAAATTGGCATTAACACCGGTAGTTAGCACCGCCGCCGGATTACCCACCATACATACATCGGGCTTGCGGCGACCCGCTGCGTTTGGTCCATAGCCGCTGTTGCCGGCCACAACCTTGAACTCACTTACAGAACCAACGGTTATAGCGCTATCGGCATCCCCGGGTGTCAAGACATAATTCCAACCCACGCCGCCTTCATTACCGGCAGAGGCAACGAAGATAATACCCTTGCTTGCGGCAATATTCGCTGCCTTGGCAGCAACACTGGATTTGCCGTCTATATCAGCATATACAAACGGATAATAGAAGGGATTGGTGTATAAATTATAACCCAGCGACTCAGTTACAATATCAGCGCCCAGGCTATCGGCGCGTTCGGTAGCGGCCAGCATATTATCAAGTTCGATCTCCTGCTCAGCGCCGGCGTATTCAGTAATATAAAGTGCGTATTCTGCCTCGGGAGCAGCCCCTACAAAAGTATCAGGCACATAGGCTGCTATTGTTGATAGCGATGAGGTGCCGTGTGATGAATACCCATAGACACTATCCGAGTCATAGACGAAATTATATTTGTCAACCAGGCGGCCCGAATTACGCAGATAGTCAAAAGCACGGTTGGTGTTCACCCAGCTAAAGCCTTCGTCCAATACTGCTATCAGCTTCCCTTGTCCTTTGTAGCCACGGTCGTGAAGATGATCGCCGTTTACAACCTGGGTTTGGTTGTAGGTGGTTCCGTAAAATGCCGGAGAACCCGTTGTCCTAAGAAGACCACTTAGGTCTACTTCACTACCGAATTTATCATATTTATCATTATCTCCCGAAGGGCGGTTATGCAAGCCTGATGAATAAGTAGCCACGTGTTTGATGCCTGAAACATATGGCTTTCCGTTCAGCAACAATATGTCTGTTGAGTCATTTGTCAGTACGACGCAATGATTCAGCCAGCGGGAAGTAAGGTGCAAAACACCACCAGTCTCTGCCAGTACGCTGTCAATATAATCCGGCGATACAGGTTGGTCTGAAGCATCTACAGAAAGCCCCTGGGCGATGCGCCTATCTATCGAACGTTGGGAAAGAAATAATTGGGGATTAGAAAGCGGAGGTGAGCCTTGCTTATCAACAAAGCTTACGCGAAAAGCATATTGTGCCTGGCTAAACAACTCTTCACAATGCAAACACGCGCATAAGCACAAAACACACCACCAACGCATACCAATACTAGTTATGATCTACAGCACGCATCACTACGCCGGTACCCTTGCGGCACCTGCTAGGCTGGTCAGGATCGTTATTGAAATAAGCTGTTGGGTCATAAGTCCATCGGATATATTCTTTGTAAACCAAACCAATACCTTCAGCAAAAACTTCTTTGCCATAGGTACGGCTGCCATGAGCTTCAGGGATACGTTCAGGGTCATTTTCTACCCTGTCAACCTGGTTAACGATCAATGTACTTGGATAAATAACCTCGCCTGTGTTGAATGATTCACCAACATTAGAATAGTAAAAATCCCAACCGTCATAAAACTTCAGGTCCGCATCATTGGTCGGCACATAGGAATTACCTTTCCAGCTAGCCCTTTCTTTAATGGGGAATACCATTTTCACCTGGCGCAGGCCACTTTGAGCCCATTCAAGGTTAACATCCGTCGGTGTGATATAAAATACGTCATGAATCTTCCAGGGATCGCTGGTCAGTTGACGGATGCGGGTATCCACCCTGTAAGACATCCGGCCCAATGCATCTGTAAATGTATCGGCAATGGTATACATCATCTGGTATTTACGCACCAGCGATACGCAGGCGGTATCGAACCAGATCGTTGAATCGACATTGTAGGTAATGTATTTACCTTTTTGCAAAGGAATGTACCTGGAAGTTTCGTCGGCTAACTGCGGCACAGGATCAGGTTTTCTGCATGAAAAAACCGACATAATAGCAAGCACTGCCAGACATACGAAAGGTAAAATCTTTTTATTCATAAGACTTCAGGTACAGTTATTTCCGTAAATATAACTAAAGAAATGAAACGCAGGTAGTTTTTATTGCCCCTGAAAACCAATAAAAAAGAGGAAAATTTGACGGTTGAATCTACAGTCCGGCGTGGATCACTCCGCCACCGATAACATCATCGCCTTCGTAAAATACGGCTGACTGTCCCGGCGCAACCCCGCTGACCAAATGGTCAAAATGTACATGCACCACGCCGCCGTCAGGATACAATTTACTTTCAGTACCCGGATCCTTATACCGGATCTTAGTAGTAGCTTCCATACCGGCAGCCGGTATTTCTGCATATTTGATCATGTTCAGGCCGCTGACCATCATACCACTTTGCTGCAGTTCATGAGCCTCGCCCAGCACCACCGTATTGGTCTCGGGGATGATCCTCGTGACAAAAATTGGTTTGCCCAAGGCGATGTCAAGCCCTTTTCGCTGTCCGATGGTATAGAAGGGATACCCGCGATGCTTGCCAACCACGGTGCCATCAGCCAGTATATAATCGCCACCCTCAACCTCTGATTCGAGGGTCGGAATGCGGTGTTTCAGAAAGTTGCGGTAGTCGTTATCGGGCACAAAGCATATCTCATAGCTCTCTGCTTTCTTAGCGAGCTCTTTATAACCCATATCAAAGGCCATCTGGCGCACTTCAGTCTTCAGGTAACCTCCCAGCGGATACAGGCTGCGGCTCAGGCAATCTTGCCCCAGCCCCCAAAGCACATAGCTTTGGTCTTTGGTCAGGTCCTTAGCTTTTGACAATACGAAGCGGGAGTTTTCCTCGCGCACTTTCACATAATGGCCGGTAGCAATGAAATCGCAGTTCAGGGCATCGGCACGCTTCAGCAACGCCGCCCATTTGATATGAGTATTGCACAACACGCAGGGATTGGGGGTACGACCGGCCATATATTCGTCAACAAAGTTGTTGACCACAAAATCGCCGAATTCTTCACGGATGTCCAGCACATAATGAGGGAAGCCATGTTCAACAGCCGCCTGGCGGGCGTCGTTGAATGAGTCAAGATTACAGCAACCAGTCTCCTTCTTACCTGCACCGGCAGAAGCATAATCCCATGTTTTCATGGTAATCCCGACAACCTCATATCCCTGATGATGCAGCATAAGGGCAGTGACGGTACTGTCGATACCGCCGCTCATTGCTACTAATACTTTACCGTTCCTGCTCATTACCTAAAAAAGAACCGCAAAGGTACGAAATATGCTGCAGGCGGCAGTCGCTATGTTATAGATATTTAACAAGTCTTATCAGGAATATCTATAACCGGAAAATGACCTTAAAACATTGGTAGTCTTATTAAACATTCGATTATTTTTGGCCGCCGATGCAATACAGCCTCACTTTTCCG